>JAGDDO010000552.1 GCA_017848205.1 Oscillospiraceae bacterium
AGCAAATGGTATTATTCCCACTCGCTCCTTGAACTGTAATCTTAAACAATTTCAGTTAGGTAATTTAGCTTGCGGTATCTCTATTATTTGTATTGTCTGTCAAATTTGGAGTATCTGATTTTTTGTTGCCAAAGTGTTGCCGGAGATGTTTTTATTATAGCGCAATATGTATTTGATTGTCAATTCCTAAAAGCGAAATTATTATACAAGAAATTGTTCATTATATAAACTATAAAGGTGCCTGCGAAGTACGCTGACACCTTTACAGTATGTTTAATTAATAAGCATTAAAGAGAATTGATCTTTTTGGAAAGATACTGCTGAAGTCTTGCAAGGTCAGCGAGAGTAACTGCTCCGTCACCATCGATATCTGCTGCCTTCTGTTGATTAGCCGAAAGTTCTTTATCGCCTATTAGCACAAGTGAAAGCTCAGTAAGGTCTGTTACATCGATTGAGCCATTAAAATTAATATCACCTGTAGTTTCAGAAGAAGTTGCTGCAGGTGCAGCTGTAAGGAACTCAACTTCAAACTCGTTGGAAATGTATGACTGATCTACGTTGTTCTCTTCTAAATATTTAACCATATTCCAGTAAATGCTCTCACCGTCGAATTCTTCTTCACCGATAGCTGTCTTTCGGAATGTTACATGCAGACTGCCGTCTTCATCATAAATTGCTACTGTCGCATCTCCCGGATGGTTTTCATCTATATATTTTTTTAAGAGAACGGCTATCTGTTCAAGGTCGGTTATCTTGTTTGTGTTAGGAGAGGCTACTACAGGAGTATCCGTTAAATGTTCGATTGCTATTTTTTTAAAATCCACATTGTTTTCATGCAAAAATTTCTGAAGGTCATCATCCTTAAATTCAGGTTCACCTATTGCTGTCTGCCTATATATAACCCAAACTATTCCGTCTTCGCTTATCTTGACACTAGCGTCACCTGAAAGATTTTCTTCTACATAGCCATTTACTATGTCATATATCTTTTTAGGCTCTGTGACAAGTTCTGTTTCCGCACTTACAGATATTATGAATGAAGAAAGTATCATTGACACACCAGTCACTAATGAAATTACTTTTTTCATAAAATCATCCTTTCAAATTATGTGTTTTAATTAGCGCTGTTTATGTAATCATTATCCATATAAAACCTAAGTACTGGCGTTGTAATTCTTACTCCGTGGCTATACCTATCATTATACGGACTTGCTGAGATAAACCCTCTGCATATTCCAATTGCGGAACGAAATGTTGTTCCATTTAAAGAATATTCTATATACATTGGACCGCCGCTGTCTCCACCACTATTATAAGCTGTTGAGTGAATCATATAATCGTTTGACGATGACAGAACTTCACCTGTTTCATAATATCTAACACTTCCAACTGGTAATCCTGAAACTTCAGCAGGAAATCCGCTTATTGATAGATCTGAAGAGGTTGACATGAAATAATCTGTTGCGGTTCCTAATGCAATGTTACCATAGCTTGATAAGCTTGAATCAACGTAAATTAAGCCGTAATCATAATATGTAGAAGAGCTTGAGATATAGTTACTTGGAACATGAAGTTCTTTGGCGTAAAGTGTGTTTAAAAGCGTTGAGCCGTTAGTGTCATAGATTTTAATTGTATAATCTGTGTTAAATGAAGTGCCATTATAAATACAATGCGCACATGTAGCAATTGTGTGCTTATCTACAATGAATCCCGATCCTCGCCACCATTGGCCGTAGTTATCTTTGTATAATAACTGAACTACACTTTTGGCATTAGCAGAAGAATCAATTTGTCTTCCGTCGTAGTTTCCGGTACGAGGCATATAATTGGATAATCCATTTAAAGTGTACGTTGACTGAATTCCGGTTGTACAGTTATATTTTGTATAACTTCTTGTTGAGTCGCTCGGGAATACATAACTATTGCAGTTGAAAGTATTGCCGCTTTCACTGTACGGAAGATTTGAAAGAGAATATGTTATATATGCTTTTAAAGTTTTTAAATCACATACATCTAAAACAGTATTCTGATCAACATCGGCATATTTTTTGTTGATACTTGAAGCAGAAACTGAGCCTTCCAAATAAAGATTCAGCATGCTTACGTCAGTCAAATCTACGGTGCCGCTATTGTTTACGTCTCCGTAAATTGTTGTTGCACTTACTTTTACACTTGGCATTGCACAAACAAACATTGCCAATGCTGTAAACATCGATAACATCCCTTTAAAAATCTTCATGATAAATTCCCCCTATTCAAAATTGTTTATTAGGAAAACTATTTCCTAAACTTATAATAGCACTATCATCTGAGAAAGTCAATATATTTATGAACTTCTTTTGGGATTAATCTGTGATTTTGCATACTATGTGCATTATAATTGAGTAATTATCTCGAAATTATTCTGCTGTACAACTTCCTCCTTTCACTTCATTAACTTTCTCTACTTATTATACACACGAAAGTCCGAATTATCGCACCTTATTTATCAAAAATTTTTTTAAATAATGAAGTTTGTTGAATTTGCACATTTTTTGAGTATCAGTTTGGTGCATTTGCGTATGGTTAAAATGATGTATAATGAGAAACTTATTCCAGCACATTCTTTCTGTGTGCTGTGTTTACTTTTGTGTGGTTGTATTCATCACGCAGACCATGAGCATCAATGACGGTCATAGCCTTTTGCAGATCACGGGAAAGCTGTTCCTCTCGCTTGATACGCTTACTTTCAGCTGCCATATTCTCACGTGAGAAGTAATGTTTATTAGCTTCTTTCTTTTTGTAGGCTGAAAGCTCTGAGGAAATCACCTCGAACCTGGATTTGAGTGCATCAAGTTCCTGTACTGCATCATCACGTTCCTTGCGTAGCTTCTTTGTCTGCTTCTGTGAAGCTACTTCCTTCTTGGCGAGGGCAGTAACATTGTCCCAGTCTTCCTTTGACACAGTGATCTTTCCACCGAATACGGTTTTACCTGTTTCCACGCTGTCAATCTCCATGAGCTTGGCTTTCATTTTGGCAGCTTTTTCAAGCTCCGCTTTCGTTTCTGAAAGTTCTGTTTCAGCCTGAGCATTTTCTACTGCCAGAGCATCAGCTTTACGACGCTGTTCCTTGTATTCTTCAACTTCGAGGGTTCCTCTGGATTCTTCAGGGGGAAGAGGTTCGATACTGTGCTTACGGCAGATTTCATTCAGTACATCTATCTGAGCGGCTCTCCACTTGGCAATAGCCATTTTACCACCGCCGTATCCCATTTCTTTGAGTGCCTGAGCTATACCGTTCTGCGTATCCTGACCGCGCTTGTAATGACCAACAGGAATGTAGTCGAAATGCAGATGGGGAGTAGCTTCATCCATGTGAAGAACTGCGTTAAAAACATAGAAGTTCGGGTTGCGTTCCTGAAAGCTTTCCATGTATTCTTTCAGTATATCAGCAGCGACCTGTGCATCCTCGGTTCCGATACCCGTATCTTCTTTTTTGCCGACCTGAACCAGTACTTCATAGAAGCTTTTCTGATCGAGTGCATTTATTTTTATAGTATTGCACGGCTTACATCCGAAAAGATGTTCATAATAGTCGCTGATCTTACGATCGTTTCTGGTCTGCTTTGCGTTGTAACGCTCGGTTGATTCTCTGAAAAGCTGATCATATGCTTCGGCTATCGGCTGAGCGATAAAAGTGATATTATCAGGGGTACGTGCAGGATCAACATTGTTCGCAACGAACTCACGATTATTATGTGTGATCGAACCTTTCCCCTGGCTAAAAGTCAGTCTTTTTTCTTTCATTTTGAAATTCCTTTCCTTTATACTTTTTTCTTTATATGAAAAAAATCGTGACCGATTTTTTAATATCCCCCTCTTACGAGGGGGAAAATGGTACGCCCTGAAACAGGGCTGATTCATTTTTATAACGTCCTGTCGGGCGAAAAAATTATACGCAAAAGGCTCATCGCCTTTGCTGATCAATCGCCCTGACGGGCTCTCATTACAGCTTGCACAGGCAAGCTTCAGAACGGTGCGAAGCACCGATTACAAAGGGCGTGTGCGCCGCTTGTAACTCCATAGTACTTCCGACAGCCTTGAAAGTCTATCAGAAGAACTATGTCGCCCTGCGGGGCTTTTTTCGGCGGCTTCGCCTGCCGAATTTGCGGGTACACGATTGTAAAACCGTGACCTGCAAAACGGCGGAATCCGCATTGCTTTTTTGAAAAATGCTTTGCCTCTGCGTCGATGTGCGTCGGTGGTGACGATGTTTTATACCGCTCCGAAACCATCGACGCATCGACGCACATCGTCACGCTAAAGCGTTTTCAATCATGAGCTGATAAGCCGTATCATAATCTTCGTTCGCAATATCACTTACCGTATTGGAGTTAATGGCGATTTCACTATTTACAGCTGTGGCACCATCAGAGTTGTTTTTCTCAGCAGGAGTATCATCATTTATTGCTTCGGGCATCACTTCAGGGGCAACAATGACAGGGTGATCTGCATCGTAACGGAGCTGAATTATTTTAGCCTTGTGGGTACGTTTGTTGCTGTACTGTACAAAATAAAGATTATACAGCTTTCCGGCGTTGACGTTCAGCTTCAGGGAAAGTGCATTTGGCTTGATGTCAAGCGCAAGTTTTTCAATAAGCTCTGTCGCTGTTCCTTCCCATGACGGATTGTCTTCGTTGATGAATTTTCCGATTGCTTCAATAACAGGTTCAGGCGGTTCGGAAAAATCGGAAGAGTCTTCACCTTTGAAGTCCCAGCACAGCGTTTCTTTGTTTCGGGTGAGCTTGTATTTTTTATCAGGCTGATCGCGTCCTGATACTTCAATAGTAGCATCATCTTCGATACGACTGTTTTTATACATTACGAACGCTCCGTCTGCCGCACCGAGCAGACCATTCGTTCCAGAGATGCGGTCAAAGCTGTCATCGGACTTCTGTTTACGGGTGTGGTGAACGAGTATCAGACAGATACCTGTTCTGTCGGCAAACGCTTTCAGCTCAGCTATTATTTCGTAATCACGGGCATAGCTGTAAGTTTCGCCCTCGGCTTCACGTACTTTCTGTAAAGTGTCGATGATGACCAGCGAGGTGTCTGGGTGTTCACTTATAAAGGTATTGAGCTGTTCGATCAGTCCGTCGTTCAGTGATCTGGAAGCAACTGAAAAGAAAAGATCAGGTGTTGCTTCCGTTCCGAACATTCGGTAAAGTCGTTCCTGTAATCTGCGGTAATCGTCTTCCAGTGCAAGATAAAGCACGGTTCCCTTACGGACAGCATAGTTCCACATCGGTGTACCCGAGCTGACGTGATAGGCGATCTGTCCCATCATGAAACTCTTTCCCACTTTCGGAGCACCTACGAACAGATAAGTGCCTGGGTAGAGAAAGTGATCTATGACAGGCGGCTTGCCCGGATAGACCATTTCGTAAAGCTCCGGCATTGATACTGTCTGCATAAAATCAGGAGCAGCTTCACGTTCTGCTTTTGCCTGTGCCTGCATTTCCTGTTCGTACTGCATCTGTGCTTCAAACATTTCTTCGTCAGAAGAGTTGAAATTCTCCCCATATTCTGGTATAATTAATGATGATGATTCATATGGCTGCTCAGCACCTGCGCCAACAGGTGCATCAAGAGCAGTCATTTTTCTTTCTTCGGTCATTCTCTTTCTCCTTTCAGACCATTTAAAGTTTTTGTTATGAGCTGTATTGTTGACAGCAGCTCATCGTCCGCAGCCGAGCCGTTTTCTATTCTCCTGAGTTCTCCGAGGACTTCTGCAAGCTGATTCTTCAAAGCTTTGTACACTCTCGGATTTCCCTGCACGATCACATCACGGCAGAGAAGCCGTTTTATAATGTAGTCCTGCTTGGTCAGTCCTGATAGGGCAACAGCCGAGTTTATCAGTTTGTCTTCTTCGGGTGATACACGGAAGCCAATTGTTCGGCTTCTGAATCTGCCTTTAGTATCGAGGTTTTTAGCTGACATCTTTTTCACCACCTTCCTAATCTTCGGTTCTGAGATCACTGAGTCTGTCTGCCATTTCATTCTGCGTACTTGGAAACAGGTGAGCGTAACGATAGGTAATATCAATGCTCTCGTGACCAACTCTGTCTGCGATGGCAACAGCTGAAAAACCCATTTCAATAAGCAGAGAGATATGCGAATGTCTGAGATCATGAATGCGGATACGCTTCACGCCTGATTCTTTTGCCCCTCTGTCCATCTCATGATGCAGATAACTCTTGGTTATCATGAACATACGGTCATGTTCTCCGATACCGTAAAGCTGACTGATGAAATCCTGTATCTCCTGAGAAAGAAAATCAGGCATCTTCACAACACGGTTGCTCTTTGGCGTTTTCGGATCGGTGATTATATCCTGTCCATTGATACGCTGAAAAGACTTTGTGATAGAGACCGTCTGCTTTTCAAAATCGAAATCAGCAGGGGTGAGAGCGAGAAGCTCACCCTCACGGATACCGCACCAGTACAGCATTTCAAACGCATAGAACGAAACAGGCTTGTCCATCATGACTTCTGCAAACTTTCTGTATTCCTCCTGCGTCCAGAACAGCATCTCACGGCTTTTCGCTTTTCCCATGTTTCCTGCCTTGGCTGCGGGATTACTCGGAAGTCCGTAGAACTTTACCGCATAATTGAATATGGCACTGAGCTGATTATGAAGCGTTTTCAGATACACAGGTGAATACGGTTTACCTGTCTTTGCTGAACCTTCGAGCATTTCGTTCTGCCACGCTATCACGTCTTTCGTCTTAATATCGCACATTTTTCTTTTTCTGAAGAAATGTATCAGCTTTGTGCGAAGTATATGATTCTTTGTGTGCCATGTGTTTTCTTTCAGACGCTTCTTCATATCCTCGAAGTATATTTCAGAAAAGCTTTCAAAAGTCATATCGAGGCGCGATTCCGTTTGGTTCATCTGTTCACGCTCCCACGCCT
>JAGDDO010000553.1 GCA_017848205.1 Oscillospiraceae bacterium
CACAAGGGAAGGACCTGCTCCCGTTGCACCTACGCCAACTGCTGCATAGGTCATGTCCGTTTCCGGATCAAGATCAAGCTTCATGGTATTGCAGGCAAAATCAAATACATTTTCGACACTGAACATATTGCACAGCTGTGCTGAACCGGTGTTGTACGATTCTGCAAGGAATGTGTACACGGGATATGACTTGCCGGTGTATTTGTTGTTGTAGTTTGCAGGCCATTCGTTCTCGTCGGCAACTCCGGCAGGAAGAGGGGAGTCGGTAAGAAACGTTGACCAGTTTATAAGATCGTTTTCTATTCCGTAACAGTAGGCAGCAAGCGGTTTGATCGTCGAACCCGGCTGACGGGATGCATCTGTGGCGTTGTTCCAGCAGAATGATGACGGCTTTTCACCTATTCCGCCGCATATGCCCTTTATTTCACCGTAGTAGTCCATGACTACGGCTGCGGCATCTACGTTTTCCCACTGTTCATTTCCGGTGGAATCCGTGTAGTACGCCACGTCCTCCGGAAAATAGGTAAGATCGGACATATTCCGTTCAAGCTCAGACTGAATATCCTCGTCTATGGTAAGATAGATCTCGTATCCTCCTCCCATAAACTCCTTCATGCCGTCCTCGTAGCTTAGGTTTTTGTATTCACAGATAAAATCACAGAATTCCTCCAGTGCCGCGTCTACGGCCCATGAAGTGACATCAGGATTTTTAAAGTTCTCGCTTATTTCGGATATTTTAACTTCTGCATCATCGTCCGAATGAACGAAGCTCATTTTTTCCGTTCTTGCTTTTTCAAAGTTTTCTGCAGATATGTATCCGGATTCGAACATTTTTCTTAAGCAGTAAAGCTGGCGGTCACGGTTCCGTTCATTTCCATTTAGCGGATTTCTGAGTTCCGGATTCTGAATAACTGCGGCAAGACAAGCAGCTTCCGCCAGAGTCAGGTCTTTCGCGTGCTTTCCGAAATATCCTGCGGCAGCCGCCTCAACGCCGTACATATTGTATCCGCTTTCAGTCTGGCCGAAGTAGATGATGTTAAGGTATTTTTCAAGTATCTGATCCTTGGTGTAATGAGTCTCCAGACTGACGGCCCGGGATATCTCGCGTATTTTTCTGTCAACTGAAAACTCGTTGTCCGAGGTTATGTTTTTAACAAGCTGCTGCGTGATCGTTGAACCGCCGGTAACTTCGCCGGTGGTTATGAATCCGGCAGTCCGCAGCAGTTCCTTTGCCATTGCAGCGGAAGTTGTGAAAAGGTCAATGCCTTCGTGGCTGTAGAAACGTTCGTCCTCAATGCTGACAAAAGCCATTTTAACATGTTCCGGAAGGGTGGAAATTTCTATTTCCTTCTTTGCGTTTCCGGTGTACGGTGTAACCTTGTAAATAAGTTTATCCTCACCGGTTGCTTTGTCTGTACAGTATATGTATGAGGATTTTTCCTTTTCCGGTTCCGGTATATATACCTCGCTTACGTTTGCAAGTTTTTCGGAAGCGGCAAAAACAGCGGCAATGGAAAAACCTGCAGCCGTAACCAGCAGTATAAGTGTTATGCACAGAACTGTGGTTATAACTATCCATATGAATTTTGATATTTTTCCTGCAGCTTTTTCCATTTTCTCACTTCCTTTTTAAATAGTGAGCGCATAAAAAGATTTTTTACGTTCACTATATTATTATCACCTTTCACATACGATAACTACGTCAGTTCCGTGCGTATCGGTTAATAGTAAACGGTGCGGTCAGCTCCGGTGTATAAGTCAGGCTGCTTTTCTGTCCTGCTTTTTCCTGAAAGCACCGATCAGAGCCAGAACTACAAAAATAAACAGGGTTCCGGTCACAGCACCGGAGAAATCTATCATTACATCCACCGGACTTCCGCATCTTCCGTCTGTGAAAAGCTGATGCATCTCGTCGGTCGCAGCGTAGAGAAGACAGAAGGGAAGGGTGGTAAGGAATCTTGTCTTAGTTTTTTTGAAGTAAAGAATTGAGTTAAGAAATGCTATAACACCCAGCAGGGCGTATTCGGAAAAATGTGCTGCCTTGCGTATGTAGAAATGCATTCCCTCGACTATCTCTTTCTGCTTTTCAAAGGAAAAGGTTTCGAAGTCCTTTACAGTGAGGCATGCTATTTTATAGGTTATACCTTCACTGAGAGTGCCGGATATGTCAGCGTTCTGCGATGAGAAAACGAAGATCATTATCATGCAGGCGATGAGGCATATAAGTCCGGTTATTCTTTTCTTTTTCATTGGCTGTCCTTTCGATATTATAAAAGCGTTAAGCCCTTTGCAGAGCCTAACGCTTCCGGTTTTTATCCGGGAAATGCTGAGTTTTTAATGATCAGCGTTCCCTTAAGAATTTAAGAATCTGAATTTTCTCTTTTTAACGTCAAAATATCTGTATGCATCGTCCGGGTTAGTTGCGTCAGAACCTCTGAAACGGACTTCTCCGTTGATGGAAAGAACGTCGCGGTCAGTTTCGTCAGATGACCATTCCGGTATAATGTTCAGCTTGTTCTTTCTTACGTTGTAAACCGTTCTCTTGTAACCTTTTTCGATGAACTTGATGCTGCCGTAGTCGATGTCGTATGTATTAGGCTCAATAACTACACGTGTTGAACCTTCAGATGAGTCTGTGATGTCAAGAACGTAGCATCTGTAGGTCTGTGACGGTGATGTTGAATGGAACGTAACAACGTCGATAGTGTTTCCTGCAAAAATGGAAACATAAAGATAGTACGCAAGTATACCTATTACATAGAGAAGAAGATATATGGTACCGAGTATGGTCTTGATGCCTTCTCCTGCACCGCTGCAGAAGAACAGTACCACAGCAAGTATGCCGAGAGGCACAAGCATTATCAGATTATCTGGACTGTAGTAAAGTACAACTATCGGAAGATAGAACAGAAGTCCGAAAAGCCCGGCTATCGAAGTGAGTATCTGTTTTCTGGTGTATATCATCGCACCGCCGAATATAAGGGCAAGGATTATTTCCAGAGCAGCGAATGCCGGTTTGCTTACGATCTGTACATCATAATAAAGTGAAGCGAATGCAAGAAAGCCCATGAGCCCGGCGTAACCGAAACTGATAAGGGACATTACCGGTTTTATCAGCGAACGGGTATTTCTGTTTTCAGGCAAATAGTATTCCTCCTTAGATTGTTCTGTTGTTCTCGGCCGGAAGGTACCGGAAAATGCTCCGGACAAAACCGACTTCTATAATTATAACATTTTATATTTGGAGTTACAATAGTGTTAATGAAATAATTTTTGCTGATCGCTGCTGTAAAAAA
>JAGDDO010000554.1 GCA_017848205.1 Oscillospiraceae bacterium
ATGAGAATGACCTCTGTGCAGAGTATGACTTTTGTATTGACTTGTTACCAGTTATATGGTAAAATAATAGTATTATTTAATTCTTTTTCCGGGGTGATAATTTTGAACAACAGTCCAATGTACAGCATTTATCAGACTCTTTACAACAGTAATCCGAACATGCCGCTTACCTATGATGAATATACTGACAGCTTAAGTCTTCAGTTTGACAACTGTGAGGTAAGAGCGCTTTCAAATAATAACTGTCCGATGATCGTCGTTGACGAGCCGGACGGATTTTACAAGTATGAGATAAACGATTATAATGATACGATGAAATTCCTGTCCGATCTTGTTTCAGGAAACATCAGCTTTACGTTTTTAAAGTCTGCTTTCAAAAGACGTCTCAAGATCGACGGCTGGGTAAAGTCGAAAGATGACAATAAACAGGAAGTACGCAGTAAAGTTATCCTTTCCGCCGGTCTTGCGGCAATGATTATCGGGGCACTGCTCTGCCTCATTGTTATGATGGCGTTTTTCGATGACGGTGATGACGATATTTTCTGTATTCTTCCGCTGTTCCTTGGTCTGTTCGTCACCGGACTTCGATATACGGTCCACAACAAGGAAATGAAAATTTCTGACGCAATAAAATATTTCGGCGGCATGACTGTAACTACACTGCCGATATCCATCATCGCAGTTATGTTTTCTGAAATGGAAATATCACTTTTTCCTGCAGCATTGTTTTCAGCTTTCTTCTGTGTAATAGGATGGATAGTAAGAAGTGCATGTCTTCATACAGTAAAACAGCACGACGATGTATTCCTTAAATTTCTGCCGGGACCGTCGGACAATAACAGGAAGAAATAATACATGAACAATAAATAACTGCAAAATGGCGAACCCGCGGGTTCGCCTTTAAGTATTTATCTTGTACCGTGTTTGAGACGTTTTTCTGCATACATGTTACGGTCCATTTCCTTAAGGAAATTATCCGGTTCAGTGTCTCCTGAAAAACTGCTGAGTCCCATTGAAAACGAAAGTTTGTACGGTTTTGTACCGCTTTCATTGAAAGCTTTTTCATTGCTTCTGATTCCTTCAGCGGCTTTCTCTGCCTTTTCTCTGTCATCGCCCGGAATAAGGAGCATGAATTCGTCACCGGCAAATCTTATCGGAACTGATCCGTCCGGAGCGGCAGCAAGAATGAGTTTTGCGGCTTCGGTAAGTGCCTCGTCTCCGGTGCTGTGACCGAAAGTGTCGTTTATCATCTTGAAATCATCCATGTCCATCATAATGCCCTGAACACTTGAATGGCTGAAATAAAACTGCTTCATAATGTTGTTGAGATAATTTCTGTTATAAAGCTGTGTCAGCGGATCAAGGTAGGTAAGTTCATTCTGAAGACTTATGTGCATGCTTACAAGTCCGACTGCTACGGAACACCATGCCAGCGATACTCCGTAGAACAGGAACTGTGCAGCAGTACATATTATAATAGGCCCTAAGAACATCCATATAGGTATGAAGGACATTCTGGCGGTCTTTTTTTCCGAACTTTTATAGATTATATATCCGGCAGTTAAATAAAAGAATGTAAGGGCAAAGTAGTAGTTGGCGGCCGGAAGACGGTGATACACGTTGTTTTCATCTATCCTGAAAATAAAAGGAAAGAACAGATTGATCACCAGACCGGCTAAACCTGCGATCCCCGGAAGAGAGATACGCTTTAACGTTGCCATCATATGTTTTCTGCTGCAGTTGAGTCTTGCGTCCACATATACGC
>JAGDDO010000555.1 GCA_017848205.1 Oscillospiraceae bacterium
ATAATCTTTGTCCGGATCATGAGTATAATAGCTGACCGTGAAAGTTTCTCCGTTAATTGCTGTGAACATAGTAACCAGATAACCTGTTCCGGATGAATGAGGGATCATGTAGTCGGCATAGATCTTTATGCTTCCGTCATTGTTCTGTAACGGAGTACCCCATATCGCTACAGTGGCATTTTTAGCTTCGCCGATCTTATCATAATCGAAGGAATCAGGAGCGGTATCCGGGTAGTAATTGTATCTTACCCATTCGCCGTTTTCCGAATCAACAGTGGCATGCCAGTTTTCGTATGGTTCTCCGGATGTTGATTTCCCTGTGGTAAGATCAATGTCTGATACTTTGCCTGAAATGATCTTCGGGAAGGAAAGTTTATCGATCTGTTCTGTGAATTTTTCTGCTGATTCTCTGTCGTTCAGTGAGAAGTGACCTTCCATGGAAGCGATGTATTGTTTTAGTTCTTCATCGCTTTGTTCCATTGCCTGTTTTAAGCCGTTATATTCAGAAATGCTTTTTACGTCGAAAACAAGTGGCGGATCAGGGTGGTCAGTTTCGACTGGCGTTTTATCCGGTACCGTAGTTACGGCTTTAAGAAAGTTCGTTCCTTCAAGATATCCTTGTTCTATCATAAGTATGATAAATTCCTGAATCTCAGCATTATCAATCCATGAAGCTGATCCTCCGTTATTGTAATAAACAGTCAGGGGCTTAAGCTCACCGTTTTCATCTCTGTAAATCAGTTTAAGACTTGTTTCGCATTCATCGTATGGTTTCGGATCAATTTTGATAAGTTCGCAGTCTTTATATAAGGCTGCATTTTTTGCAAGTTCGGTTGCTTTTTTCAGAAGAGTTTTATTTTTGAGTGTAAGTTTGCGATCATTTTTTCCAAGATTTATGAACGTTGAGATTTCTTCTTCGTATGTTGGCATTGTCACACCAGGTTTGTACTGCGGTACGTCGCTGTTATAGCTGTTACCGTCTGCGGTGAATACGTGATTGAAATAAAGCTCTCTTTCACCGAATTGTGTATTTACCTTTTCTTTGTTTCTGATAAGGAAAACAGGAGTGCTGTCAAATCGGTAATTATTAAGAGAAATTGATTTAAGGCTGAGTTTTTCCAGCAATCCTGCTTCGAGCGTTTCCGGCCTGCAGCAGACTGAGACAAATAAACCGTTGTACAGGAAGTGAACACGGGTTCTTGTATCGGATATTATGCTTCCGTCCCATGAGGTTTCTGTTTTTGTGATTTTTCCGAATATCGCTTCGACTGATGTGCCGTCAGTGAGTTCTATGATTTTCGTTTCACTCTGATCATATGCAAAGAAGTCGTCATCCGGTGTTTTATCCATTGCTTTCAGGAATCTGACCGTACTTTTCGTTCCGAGTTTTTTGAATTCTTCGGAAACGTCTGTGACTTTGATGTATGAGTTGGAATCCTCATCGGCAAAATTGAAGAACAGACAAGGCTTTCCGAAAAGATCTTCAACCATAGAAATATTGTAAAAGCCTGATTTATTACGCCATTCAGGTTCTTCGCCGTTTATGGCAGGAACCCATACAGAGCCGTTTCCTTTCAGTAATTCTAAGAACTTTTCAAATTCTTCGGAATGAGCGCCGTTAGCTTTGTTTTCATCTGCTTTTTCGTACATAGATGCAAGAAGATTGTCGGAAAGATTTTCGTAGTCGTTAAAATGCAGATCATAATAATAACGCGGTGGTACCGATTCGGCAGGCTGATCCTCGTTTGGTTTGTCGTAATCTTCGACACTTACAAGAGAAGTCCAGTCAAGCCATGACTGAATATTAATATCATCAGCGTTATCAGTATAATACATTATTCTTACAGTGATATCGTTTATACCTGCGATAATTATGTATGGATCTGTACTGCGTTCCGGCTCAGAAACAGCATACACCCTGAAGTTACCTGCATTGTTCTGAAGAGGTGTTTCATAAATGCTGCTATTCGGCCTTTTATCTGCCCATCCCTGATACAGTTCGGACGGTTCACTGAAAGGTAAAAATTCATAGGATACACGTTTTTCATCATCGGTTTTGATACTGATGTTTATCTTTTCATATTCTTTTTGCGTAACTGCAGATATCCCCTTGTCATATATTATCGCGTATATGTTTCCTTTTATATTCCCGAGCAGTGAAACCTTATCTACTGCACTTATGAATTCTTCTGCCTGTTTTTTGGTTCTGATTCCGTTGTTTGTTTTTATCAGATATTTGCTGAATTCTTCGCTGTCGAGTTCAAGAGCCTCTTTCAGTTCTCTGTATTCCGAAGAACTACCTGACGTAATAAAGAAATCATACGGCATTTTAGACGGATCGTTTTCCGGAATATTCTCCAGTGATGGTATCTTCTTTGACAGGAACTGTCTGATTTTTGCCAGATCAGCAAGATTGACTTCACCGGTATCATCAACATCAGCGGCTTTCATCTGTTCATCTGAAAGTTCTCTGTCTCCGATAAGTGCAAGGGAAAGTTCTGTGAGATCGGTAACATCAACAATGCCGTCTGCTGTAATATCGCCTTTTGTTATTTTCGTACTGTCGGTTTCCGGTGCGTCTGTTGCCGGAGGATTTGTTTCTGCAGTATCCTGTTCAAGGGCATATGCCGGCATGACTGTCGCTGCCGCCAGTGAAAGACACAGAATAAATGATATAGTTTTTTTCATGGTAAAACCCCTTTCTGAAAAAAGATATGGTTTAGAATGATTCTCTTATCAATATAGTGTATAAAAATCTTCGCAGCTAACACTGAAAAACAAACATTGTAAGCTTTTATAAATTCAGCGATAGAAAATTGGCAATTATAACGAATGAAGGTAGTCTTCACCCCTTGCGGGTCGAAGACTGCTATAGAAAAAACGAGCAGAATCTGCTCGTTTTATTTGTTTAGTAGATGCACTATTTTAAAATATTATTCAAATTACATGCCGCATAAAGAGGAATATTAACCAGCCAATCCTGATCTTTGTATCCAAGCAGCGAAAGACGCACTGATTTATTGGGTTTATACTTGTCATAAAAAGCTTTCAGGCTCTGAGAATGTATATTTCCATTTGCTTTAACCTCAATCGGAACAGCGTTCATACCGATCTGCAAAAGAAAGTCCTGTTCAAATGTTGACTTTTCAGTACCGTAATAATAAGGCGTATAGTCTGTCTCACATATGATCTGCTGATGAACGAACTGTTCTGTCAGTGCTCCTTTAAACTCAACAAACAAGCTGTTTCCGTCCAAAAGAGCTCTTAAATCCAGCTCGCTCATAGCTCCAAGGAGACCTATGTCAAGCATAAATATCTTATATACCGTAAGTTCCTTGTATGCTGCAAGCGGAATATGCGGTTCATTTACTCTGTAGACTTTATAAATCAGACCGGCATCAGTAAGCCACTGAACTGCAATCTCAAAATCAGCGCTTCGGGCTCCTTTTTTTATTTTTCCAAAGAAAAACTTTTTGTTTTCTTTTGCAAGCTGAACAGGAATGGATTCCCATACCATGTTAATTCTCGGTATTTGTCTTTCATCAGCATGTTTCCCAAAATCGCCTCTGTACTGGGTCAGGATAATTTTTTGTATTTCGCGTGCTGCATAATAATCATTGTTTTTACGGAACGCCTCCACTGCTTCAGGCATTCCTCCCACAAAATAATAGTTTTTCAGATGAAAAATGTATTTGTCACGAAAACTGTCTGTCAAAGTATAATCCAGCGTTTTAAGTGCATCAGAAAGTTCTTTTTCTCCCACTGCATATAGAAATTCTCTGAAGGAAAGCGGGTGAAGAGATAGTATATCTACCTTTCCGACAGGATAAGATACATCTTTATGCAATGCTACACCAAGAAGAGAACCGGCTGCAATGATATGATATTCAGGAGCATCTTCACAAAAATATTTAAGAGCTTCAAAAGCTTTAGGCGCATTCTGGATCTCATCAAAAATGATCAAAGTATTATCCTTGTCGACAGTGAATCCCGCTTCGATACTGACAGCCGCCATTATTCTTTTGATATCATAATCCATCTCAAACACCTGTTTCATTCTGCTGTTGTTGTAAAATGAAATATATGCAGTGTGTTTATAATATTTACGTCCGAACTCTTTCATAAGCCAGGTCTTGCCTACCTGACGCGCTCCCATCAGCACAAGCGGCTTTCTGTTACTCTTCTCTTTCCATTTCAGAAGATCGTTAATTGCAAATCTTTCCAAAATTATCACCTCGCATTTTATATCATAACATTTTTTCTGACCTGAATCAATAGTTTTTCCGCATTTTTTCCGATCTAAATCGATGGCGTTTTCACATTTTTTCTGACCTGAACCGATGGCATTTCCGCATTTTTTTCGACCTGATTTGACAACTTGTACCAGTCAAGGAAAGTAGACTCGGTGTCTGAAACTCCGTTGTACCGGTTAATAAGCCGGTGTTTCTGCGTATAAATGTAGTCTTCACCCCTTGCGGGCCGAAGACTGCTATTGAAAAACCGGACTGCAGCCGCAGTCCGGTTTATTAACCGCGCCGAAAGGCGCATCATTTTTTTATCAGATCCTTTGCACTGACTTCAGTTCTGTCATATTCAATTCCGAAATAATCAAGTATCGCTTTCATGTCATCCTGTTTTGAAAGAAAAACATCCAGAAGGCGTTCCTTCATGCCGGAAGTCTGCCATTCCTTTAATCCGAAGTAGTAGAAATAC
>JAGDDO010000556.1 GCA_017848205.1 Oscillospiraceae bacterium
ATCGCCGGTCCTTGTGGTAACTCCAACGGTGGAACGGTTTGTATGGGCAAGAACTTTTGTATCACAGTTGCTGACGTAAATACCTTCAAGATTTACTATGTCGTCCGAAAATTCCTCAGTATACTTCTGTGCAGCTTCGACAGCCGCCTTATCATTCGGATTTTCAAGGACCTTGTGTATCTCGCCGGCATGACTGTAGGCACTGAGGATGTTTTCCGCACTTTCCACGTAATTTCTTATTATCCTGCTGCGTTCATCCGCAATGGTGACCATGTAGTCATCAGAACTGCGTGCAGCGCTTGTGCTGATTATCTGTGTTATTCCCATTGAAAGAATAAACATAAGGATCAGCTGAAGCAAAAGAAAAAAATTGAGTGCTGAAACTGAGCGCCGGCTCTTCTTTTTTTCAGCGGACTTCGATCCTGATCTGCTCATTAATTATTACTCCTCTGCATCGTCTTCCTCAAATAGTGTGTTGAGTTTATTCTTCAGCAGATTGTTGACTCCGTTCTGGTTAGGGCGTACAGGGGGACGCATTGAAACAGGACCTGCATTCCGGTTTCCGTAAGCAGCCGCTGACTGACGGGAATACGACACATTTCCCGGTGCAGACTGCATTCTCAGGGCTCCGGGTCTGTAACCTGCATCCGGTCCGCTCATTCTGCTCATCTGACTTACCGGAGGAGCAGTATAGAGTGATGCGCCTCTGTTGGTTTCAGGAACAGCGGTATAGACGCTGTAGTATCCGCCTGACATTCGTGTCTGTGAACGGTCAGGACCTGCAGCATATCTTCCGACCTCTGTTATAGGGATGTTGCCGTTCGGAGTTACTACAAGAGCGTGTGAATTTTCCGGGTTCATTCCGAGAATATATGAGATGCATCCGTTGCACGGAAGGATAGGTGTAATGCTGCATGAGTTAAAAACAGTGACTGCCTTCACCTTGGTAAGCCCTTCTGACTGCATCTTTTTCAGGGCATTTATCTCGGCGTGGACATTTTCAGAAATATCTTCCTTTACCACATACTCGTTGCAGGCAGTGTAAACATTGCCGTTTCCCGCGCATATTACGCATACTGTATCTCCGGGAAGTGGGTTATGCCGTTTGTCGTATCGTTTCCTTATTACGTCTATTGCTGTGTCTATCATAAATCTGTAGTTCATTATACGCACCACATCCTCCCTTGTAAAATCTCCAGTTATGTGTAAACCGCTGTCAGTAATTAAGGAAACGCTGATCAAACCGGAAATCCGGCTTCGCCGGATTTCCGAAGGGGAATTTACGGGGCTTCGCCCCGGATCCCTGCGCTGATTTATGAATAAATCAGCGCTTCCTTAAAGAAACACTGATCTGTTTATCAGCCAGCGCCTCTGTTTTATCTTTATATTTTCAGCTTAATGCACACATTACCCTAACCTTACATAATCCTACATATATATTAGAACATAGCGAATTTTATATATCAATAAAAAATTGATTATTTCTTTTCCGTGTGATATAATTACATAGGCAACTGCGGCGCATCCGCAGATCATAAAATATCAATTACTTAAAGGAGTTTTTATCATGTCTATGTACATTACTTGTCTCGACCTTGAAGGCGTACTCGTTCCTGAGATCTGGATCGCTTTTGCTGAAGCATCAGGTATTCCGGAGCTTAAGATCACAACCCGTGAGGAGCCTGACTACGACAAGCTTATGAAATACAGGATCGGCATCCTCAGGGAACACGGACTCGGCCTTAAGGAGATCCAGGAAACTATCGCAAAGATCGATCCGATGCCGGGTGCAAAGGAATTCCTCGATGAACTCCGTTCTTTCACACAGGTCATCATCATCAGTGATACATTCTCACAGTTTGCAGGCCCGCTCATGAAGAAGCTCGGCTACCCTACTATTTTCTGCAACACTCTTGAAGTAGCAGAAAGCGGCGAGATCACAGGTTTCAA
>JAGDDO010000557.1 GCA_017848205.1 Oscillospiraceae bacterium
AAGATAAAAAGAAAGGTGAATAACGTTGGCAGTTAAAGTATATATCGACGGTCAGGAAGGTACTACCGGACTTCGTATCATCGAAAGATTCAGCGGAAGAAATGATATTGAACTTCTTAAAATAGATGAAGACAAGAGAAAGGACCCGGAGGAAAGAAAGAGACTTATAAACAGCTCTGACTTTACATTCCTTTGTCTTCCTGATGCAGCTTCCATCGAAGCAGTGTCATTTGTTGAGAATGATCACGTAAGAATTCTCGACGCTTCAACAGCTCACAGAACAAACGACAGCTGGGTTTACGGTTTTCCGGAACTTTCGGCTTCACAGCGTGAAAAGATAAAGACCACAAAAAGACTTGCAGTTCCGGGCTGCTACGCAAGCGGATTTATTTCACTCGTAGCACCTCTTGTAAGTGCAGGTATCATGCAGAAGGATTTTCCTGTATTCGCTTATGCTACATCAGGATACAGCGGAGCAGGCAAGAAGGCTATCGCTGTTTACGAGGGCGCAGACAAACCGTATGAAATCGGCAGTCCGAGACAGTATGCTCTTACACAGTCCCACAAGCATCTTCCGGAAATGCAGAAGATCTCAGGACTTTCAGTAAAGCCTATGTTCAATCCTATCGTCTGCGACTACTACAGCGGAATGGTGGTTTCAGTTCCGGTACAGACAAGACTTCTTGAAAAGAAGTGCGGAATAAATGATATCTATGAAGCTCTTGCAAAGCATTACGAAGGACAGAAAATGGTTTCAGTAATGTCCATGGGCGGTACTGCCGAGCTTCCGGACGGGTTCCTTGCTTCCAATACTCTCAGCAATCACGACAGAATGCAGATATTTGTATTCGGAAACGATGATCAGGTACTCCTCTGTTCACGTCTTGACAATCTCGGCAAGGGTGCATCAGGTGCGGCAGTTCAGTGCCTCGATATCATGATGGGTATTGACGAGACCACAGGTCTTAACTTATAAGATGTTCTGAGCAGTCAGTTTTTCTTTTGCGAAAATCAGCACTGTTCATGGTCACTATAAAAATATAAAGAGGTAATTAAAATGCCAGATAATATAAAAATTCTCGAAGGCGGAGTTACTGCTCCGAAGGGATTCCAGGCTGCGTCAGCTGCTGCCGGTATCAAATACAAGGGCCGTACAGATATGGCTCTTATATACAGTGACGAACCGTGTGTAACAGCCGGTGTTTATACAACAAACGTAGTCAAGGCTGCTCCTGTACTCTGGGACAAGGCTGTAACTGACTCAGACAAAAAGGTAAGAGCAGTCGTAGTCAATTCCGGAATAGCAAATGCATGTACCGGTAAACAGGGTCTTGATATCTGCCGTGTTACAGAAAAAGCGGTAACAGACATTACCGGTGATCCTTCAGAAAGCGTTCTCGTTGGTTCCACAGGCGTTATCGGTATGAAGATCGATCCTGAAAAGATCACAGCCGGTGTAAAGGATCTCATGTCAAAGAAGGCTTACGGTAAGGAAGCCGGAACAGAAGCTTCAAAAGCTATCATGACAACAGACACAGTAAACAAGGAGATCGCTGTTTCTTTTGTTATCGGCGGCAAAACAGTAACTGTCGGTGCAATGAGCAAGGGATCAGGCATGATCCACCCTAACATGTGCACAATGCTCGGCTATGTTACAACAGACGCTGTTATCGAAAAGAAGCTGCTTCAGGATGCTCTTTCCGATGTTGTAAAAGATACATTCAACATGATCACAGTTGACGGTGACACATCGACAAACGATACTCTTCTCGTTCTCGCAAACGGTCTTGCAGAAA
>JAGDDO010000558.1 GCA_017848205.1 Oscillospiraceae bacterium
CATGATAGCGATGATATCCTGGAGTTCACGGTAACGCTGAAGAATACTCTGTACGCTTCTTGCTACCTGATAGTGTTCTTCGCCTACTACCTCAGGGCTTAAGATTCTTGATGTACTTTCAAGAGGGTCAACCGCCGGGTAGATACCGAGTGATGCGATCTGTCTTGAAAGAACTGTTGTGGCATCAAGATGAGCGAATGTTGTAGCAGGAGCCGGGTCAGTAAGGTCATCGGCAGGAACGTAAACAGCCTGAACTGATGTGATGGAACCCTTGTTTGTTGAAGTGATTCTCTCCTGAAGAGCACCCATCTCAGTAGCCAGTGTCGGCTGGTAGCCAACGGCTGAAGGCATACGTCCGAGAAGAGCTGAAACCTCGGAACCGGCCTGTGTGAATCTGAAAATATTATCTATAAAGAGAAGAACGTCCTGACCTTCAACATCTCTGAAGTATTCAGCCATTGTAAGTCCTGAAAGACCTACTCTCATTCTTGCTCCCGGCGGTTCGTTCATCTGACCGTAAACGAGAACGGTCTTGTCAAGAACGCCGCTTTCCATCATTTCGTTGTAAAGGTCGTTACCTTCACGTGTTCTTTCACCAACACCTGTGAATACTGAAATACCGCCGTGCTGGTTCGCTACGTTGTTGATAAGTTCCTGGATAAGAACTGTCTTTCCTACGCCGGCGCCTCCGAAAAGTCCTATCTTACCGCCCTTGAGGTAAGGAGCGATAAGGTCGATAACCTTGATACCTGTTTCGAGAACTTCAGAAGCAGCTGTCTGTTCCTCGTAGCTTGGTGCTTCACGGTGGATAGGCCATCTTTCCTCGGTCTGAGGAGCTTCCTTTTCATCGACCGGTTCACCGAGCAGATTGAAGATCCTTCCGAGTGTTTCACGGCCTACAGGCACCTTGATCGGGCTGCCTGTATCGATGGCATCCATGCCTCTTACAAGACCGTCAGTTGTACTCATGGCGATACATCTTACAACGTCATCACCTATGTGCTGGGCAACTTCGACTGTAAGCTTTGTGCCATGGTTGTCGATCTCTATGGCGTTAAGAAGACGAGGCAGACTGTTCTTCGGAAAACTGATGTCGACTACGGCACCAATGATCTGTACAATTTTTCCTATATTCTGCATAGTTTTAGTCTTTCCTTTCAAAAGGTTATGTTATTCCTGTGAATTGGCACCGCTGACGATCTCAGTGATCTCCTGTGTGATGGTTGCCTGACGTGCTCTGTTGTAGAGAAGTGAAAGGTTGTCTATCATCTCAGTAGCGTTGTCAGTCGCATTTTCCATCGCTATTCTTCTTGACGCCTGTTCCGAAGCAAATGCATCAGAAACTGAACCGTAAATGACACCGGCAATGTACTGCGGCATGATGATGTCAAACAGCTGCTCAGGTGAAGGTTCATATGATGTCTGAATGTTTTTCTTCTTTGCTTCCTCCGCCGGCTTTTCAAGCGGAATAACACTCTTGAATTTCGCCTCCTGCAACAGAGGAGAAACGTAATCTGTGAAAATGACCTCTACCCTGTCCGCATTACCGTTCTTGAAGGCCGCCATTATTTTTGAGGCGATCTCCTTGGCAGAGTTCATACGAATATTTTCTGCAATGTTTTCATAACGGGCAACAACTCTGTATCCTCTTTTGGTAAAGTATTCAACAGCTTTCCTGCCTATCGGGATAACCGCTGTTTCGCATTTCTCCGATGCTTCGTCTATTCTTTTCTGTGCAAGCTTTAAAACGTTCGAGTTGTAGCCGCCTGCAAGACCTCTGTCTCCGGCGATCACAACGTACAGAACTGTCTTTACTTCACGTCCTGAAAAGTAGATGGAATCGAAGGTGGAATTTTCAGCTGTGATCTCCCACATGGTATCATAGAGCGCATCAAAAAAACGCTTGGCACTGTCTGCCTTGTCTCTTGCTTTTCTCAGTTTTGAGGAAGCAACGAGTTCCATGGCTTTAGTGATCTGCATAGTGCTCTTTACGCTTTTTATACGGCGCTTGATATCTTTCATATTAGCCGAAGCCATTTATCTGTCACCTCCGGTAAGGACAGCTGATCATTCTTTACCAGCCATGAATTTTTCTGTGAATGTCTTGAGTACGTCCTTAAGGGCAGCTTCATTTTCCTTTGTAAGTTCCTTGGTCTGGGTAATGGAGCTTATGATGTCCGGATGTGATTCATCGACGAATGTGAAAAGTCCTGTTTCAAATTCAGCAATGCGGTCAACAGGTATCGGCTTTAAGAAATCGTTGATAACCGCATAGATTATGATTACCTGATGTTCAACCGTTACCGGTGAGTTCTTGCCCTGCTTGAGAACTTCAACTATTCGTTCACCCTTTTCAAGACGATCCTTTGTATCCTTGTCAAGATCTGAACCGAACTGTGAGAAGGACTGGAGTTCCTTGAACTGTGAGTAGAGGAGCTTAAGTGATGATGAAACCTTCTTCATAGCCTTTATCTGGGCTGCAGAACCAACTCGTGATACTGAGATACCAGGGTTTACGGCAGGTCTTACACCTGAGTTGAAGAGGTCAGTTTCAAGGAATATCTGTCCGTCTGTAATGGAAATAACGTTTGTCGGGATGTATGCCGATACGTCGCCGGCCTGTGTTTCGATGATCGGGAGAGCAGTAATTGAACCGCCGCCGTAGTTCTCGTTCAGGCTGCACGCACGTTCAAGAAGTCTTGAATGCAGATAGAATACATCACCAGGGTACGCTTCACGTCCCGGCGGACGCTTAAGGAGAAGTGACAGTGCACGGTAAGCCACGGCGTGCTTTGAAAGATCGTCGTAGATACAGAGAACGTCTTTTCCCTTGTTCATGAAGTACTCACCCATTGTAACACCTGCATAAGGAGCGATGTACTGGAGAGGAGCGAGTTCTGAAGCTGAAGCTGCAACAACAATGGTATATTCCATTGCACCTGCCTTGGTAAGAGTCTCAACTACGTTCGCTACAGTTGATCTTTTCTGACCGATGGCAACGTAGATACAGATAACGTCCTTACCCTTCTGGTTGATGATAGTATCAAGGGCGATAGTGGTTTTACCTGTCTGTCTGTCGCCGATGATGAGTTCACGCTGTCCGCGTCCGATAGGGATCATGGAGTCGATAGCCTTGATACCTGTCTGAAGAGGCTTGTGAACTGATTTTCTTGTAATGATACCAGGAGCGATCCTTTCGATAGGCATGCTTTCCTTTGTGAGGATAGCGCCCTTGCCGTCGATCGGATGACCGAGAGCGTTTACTACTCGTCCCAGCATATCGTCACCTACAGGAACTGAAACGATCCTGCCTGTTCTTTTAACTGTAGAGCCTTCCTTGACGCCGGCGTCGGAACCCAGCATAACCGCACCTACGAAATCTCTTTCGAGGTTGAGGGCCATACCGTAAACTTCGCCTTCAAATTCAAGGAGCTCGTTTGACATACAATTGTCAAGTCCGTGAATATTTGCAATACCGTCACCGACAGTAACTACAGTACCTACGTCTGTAAGTTCGATCTTGTTTCTGTAGTTCTTTACCTGTTCCTTAATGATGCCGGTAATTTCATCAGGGCGTAAATTCAATCAATACACCTTCTTCTTATAATATTGTCAGAGATCCGCCTCGGCAGCCCGCAGCCGCAGAGTTTCCAGTCCGGAACGGACACTGTTGTCGATTCGCTTATTGTTGTAATCAATGATAATACCATCGATTATCGAAGTATCTGTTTTCTCTTTAAGAACCACTGTCTTGTTAAGCTTTGCCTGAAGCTTGTCCACAAGCTTCTTTCTGAGTTCCTCAGTAAGTGGTACGCTTGTGGTAACGTGAACGTCAACGATGTTGTTGAGTTCATTGTATTTTTCGTTGAAGACTTCAGTGATCTCTTCAAAGTAAGCAGCTCTTCCCTTTTCGCAAAGGAGACAGAGAAAATCGTAGATAAGACCGTTGTCATCAAATATCTTTGAAACCACGGAAATTTTCTCTTCAGCTGTAAGCAGCGGGGCTGATAGAAGCGTTGTAAGATCCGGATTAGCCTTGAACACATCAGCAAACTCATTAAGCTGTCTGTGCAGGTTTTCATCCGAACCGGCTTCAGTGAATAATTCGAACAGCGCCTCCGCATAAAGCTTTGCTACTTCTGCTGCCATACTTCATCACCCACATTTTCAATAAAATCATTGATCAATGCTTCATGATCCTTCTGGTTTATTTCCTTTTTGATTATCTTTTCAGCCATCATCATTGCGATGCCTGAGATCTCGTTCTTCATTTCGCTCATTGCACGCTGTCTTTCACGTTCGATATCTTCGTTAGCACGTGTCATAAGACCGCTTGCCTCTGCCTTTGCATTGCTGATGATCTCGTCTGAACGATCCTGAGCCTTCTTTGTGGCTTTCTTTACGATCTCAGCTGATTCGTCCTTTGCTGCTGAAAGAAGCTGGTTATAGTTTGCTTCCATCTCCTTTGCGTGTGCCATGGACTTGTCTGCCTCGGCATATGTTTTTGAAACGTCTGCCTGACGTTCCTCAATGATCTTGTTTACTCTTCCGAACAGGAAATGCTTAATAACCAGGAAAAGGATCAAGGTGTTAATGAGTACGAGTATGATGGTACCATAGTCTATCGACAGGAATGATAAAAATTCATTCATTTGGTCAACACCCTTTCGGTTTTATTTGTTATTAAAGCTTTCCTATGAACGGATTAGCAAAGAGGAGGATGAGTGCGATAACGAGACCGTAGATACCTGTTGATTCCGCAACGGCACATCCGATGAACATTGTTCTTGTAACTGCACCCGATGATTCAGGCTGACGGCCGATAGCCTCACAGGCCTTACCTACTGCGTAACCTTCACCGATACCAGGACCTATACCTGCGATAGCTGCAAGACCTGCACCGATTGCTGAAGCTGCTAAAACAATTGCCTTTTCCATAATAAACTCCGTTTCTCCGCAGAGTCAGATTTTTATCAAATAATTATTTCTCATTTATGTGCTGCATTTCTGCGGTATATGCAGTACATTCCGTTCCCGTCAGTGTGCTTCATCTTCATCCGGATATGCTGAACCAACGTTCGCCATAGTAAGCATTGTAAAGATAAA
>JAGDDO010000559.1 GCA_017848205.1 Oscillospiraceae bacterium
CATTATCAAAATGCATATTCTCGGTCAATGCGGAAAGAGTATCCTGCATACTCTCATACTCTTTTCCTTCATTTCCACCAGCTGCTTTTGTGGTTAAGCTCTCCGTCATATCTCTCGAAGATGCAAACAGCTTCATTGTATTAAATTCTGTTGTACAACCGATACGGTTAATCTCAAGAGTGAGCTGTGAAAGCTCGCTATAGATAGCCTCACGATCCTGAGTAACGTTGGTATCGTTTGAACCTTGAACAGCAAGTTCACGCATACGCTGAAGAATGCTGTGTACTTCGTTCAATGCACCTTCTGCTGTCTGGATAAGTGAAATACCATCCTGAGCATTGGTTGAAGCCTGATTCAGACCACGGATCTGACCACGCATCTTTTCGGAAATTGTAAGTCCGGCTGCGTCATCGCCTGCACGATTGATCCTGTAACCACTTGATAACTTCTCTGTTGACTTGCTTAAGTTGCTGTTTGTAATACCAAGCTGTCTGTTGGTATTCATTGCTGACATGTTGTGCTGTACTATCATAATATTTCCTCCTTGAATGTGTTTTGTGCGGCGTCCTTGCCGCATGTGTTTGGTTGATTAGTTTCGTGTCCGTACCGGCGGGTCCGTACTCCCTCTTTCCGAACGATTCCGGAAGTATAACGTTCCGGATAATTTTGGAACTAAGTGTGATTTGCTTTACCTGTTATATATATCGGAGGGGTAAATAAAATACTTAACCCCTCTTTTAAAACTTTTTTATTTTTTTCTGTTAAAGAAATAAGACTCCCCATCCTGGTGCTTTCCTGACATGTTTCTGTAATAGGCTGCAGCTGTTTGAGAACCTACTCTGAATTCCCTCATTTTCTGGTGACCGCGTGCAAGATGGATTGCCATCTTAGCCTTGTTGCGTTCCTCCGCAGCCTGGAGTGCGGCAGACAGTTCCGTCTGCGCTCTGATCAGCCTCTGGGTCTCCTTAACCTGTTCCTCATAAGCACCGGCATTCTCTGCCAGCTCACCGCGTACCTTCTCATACAGGCTCATAAATCCGTCATCAAGGCTTTCAAGCCTTGTAAGAAGCTGTTCCTTCTCATCCACAAGCTTATTAAATTCATCAATATCAAGCTCCGCGGCATCTAGAAGCACGGACTGCTTGTCCGTTGCCTCAGCGAGAGAATGCAGCACTTCTTCCTTCTTCTTCAAAGTATCGTTTAATATGTTAATAAATGTTTTGTTCTCCGGATTATTCATTTTTATCCTCTGCCACCTTCCATTCAACGAGTTTTCTCGTTTTGGAATCAAAATTGACTCCTATTTTGTATAATTTCCTTTCATCAGCTATGTAAGGTGCGGCGTAATCCATATCTTCGATCTGCTTCAAGGCATCATCCGCACTGCGATCCCGTTTGAATTCAAAAATATATACAAAACGATCCGTTTCGATCACACAATCTATCCTGCCGGTATATGTGTGTTGTTCGCATATCACATACTGTTTCAGCAAAGTAAGTGTAATATAAAAGACGGTTTGAAAATCATGCTCAAAGGGATCATCACCGGATTGGTACGGAATTCCGGCAAACAACCCCATAAATACCTTCATGATCTGTTCGGTATCACCTTCCTCCAGATACCGGATAAGGGTCAGTATATCCTTCCCCGACCCGGCTCCGACACCCTCAACGTATGTCGGAAGTAAACTGTTCAGAAATCCATATTTTACTTCGTCATTCGGAAAAACAAGAGTATATGCGTTTTTACGCGGATCATAATCCTCAATTGTAAGGTATCCTGTCTGATATAGCACCGGAATCGGATCCGGGTTATCATCCCTGTAATCCTTCAACATCTGCTTTGTCGCATATAGAGTCTTATCTGTAAACTTTCTGACATCGAAATTGATTTCTTTGAGTCTCCGTACAAGAAAAGCAGGTGTTCCGGTCTCAAACCAGTATGAATCGAATTCACGGTCTGTCAGGGCGCTCAAAAGACTGAAAGGATTACATACGCCCTCACTTCTGTGATGGAAATGATAACCGTCATATGCTTTTTTCAGTCTTTCAAAACACTCATCCGTTGTCATCTCCAGTTCGTTAGCCATCGCCTTTATCTCAGGCATCAGATTGTCCTTCATCTCCTGTTCGGTAATGCCGCAGATGCCTGCATAATCTGCAGTCATAGAAATGTCCCTGAGCTGGTTCAAATCACTGAAAATACTTATCTTGCTGAACTTTGTAACTCCCGTTATAAATATGAACCTGATATATGCATCCTCACTCTTAAGGCAGCTGAAAAAGCTTTTAAAAACTGTCTTGTTGTGTTCAACAAGCTTTTTATCATCCATCGTCTCCAGCAGAGGCTTGTCATATTCATCGACCAGTACCGCACATCGCTTTCCTGTCTGTTCACAGGCTTTTCTCAGCAGTTGTCCGAAACGTGCTCCCAACGGCACATCCTTAGAAGTCTGTCCGTATCTGTTTTCCCATTCTTCAAGATGTACAAGCAATATCGCTTCCAATGCTCCGTTTTCCTGAAAACCGGCCTTATTAAAATCCAGATAAAACACCGGATGAGGTTCCCACGCCTCAGGATAGCCGGAGACAAGGTTTTCTATCTTTAACCCCTCAAACAGATCCTGTTTTCCTTCCC
>JAGDDO010000560.1 GCA_017848205.1 Oscillospiraceae bacterium
AAAAGCCGTGGAAACTGCGCTTCCGAACGCTAAGGCTTTTGCATTTGTAACGGTCGATTATCCGGAACTGAACGGTGATTACCGTAAGGATGGCAACGTTGAACCGCTTCTGACAGAACCGAACCTGAACATTGAAGTAGAGGTATATACGGGAAAGGACAAACCTTTTAAGAGCGAAGATATTCAGAAGCTTACATCTGCGCTGAAAGATGTCCAGTTTGACAGCATAGGTATCTGGATATGCGACGATACCGGAATAACCGGCACCGAAAAAAACAACTCGCAGCTGAAACTTACCGGAAAGAAAAAATGGCAGATATCAAAGGATGAAAAGGGAAGATGCTCCTGCCGCAGCGTTGAAAACGACGACAGTGCAGATACAGTTAATGAAGAAACAAGTGAATAGATAAAATAAACCGGCTTTTTTAAACCGGTTTATTTTTTTTAGTGAAATACTTATTAAATCGGAAATACAGCTTCGCTGCATTTCCGGTTAGGGAGATTGCGGGGCTTCGCACTGAATAAATCAGAGTTTTCTCCGGAAAGTAAAACGGCCATGTCTCGGAGACATGACCGTTTTGAAAGAGAGTTTTAATGTCAGTAAATAAGGGACTAAAGTAAATGCTGATTTATTTAAATCAGCGAGGGGTACGGGGCGAAGCCCCGTTTTTCCTCATCACACAAATCCGGCGAAGCCGGATTTGCGGTTAAATCAGTGTTTTATTACTTGCTGAAAAGTGGTGTTGAAAGATATCTGTCACCTGAGTCAGGGAGAAGAGCAACGATTGTCTTGCCCTTGTTTTCAGGTCTTTCAGCAAGGATCGATGCAGCCTTAAGAGCAGCACCTGATGAAATACCAACGAGGATACCTTCGCTTACGCCGAATGCAGCGCCTTCAGCAAATGCGTCTTCGTTTTCGATTGTAATAACTTCGTCGTAGATATCTGTGTTGAGAACTTCAGGAACGAAACCTGCGCCGATACCCTGGATCTTGTGAGGACCAGCTTCGCCCTTTGAAAGTACCGGGCTTGATGCAGGTTCAACTGCTACGATCTTTATGTCAGGATTCTTTGACTTGAGGAATTCACCTACACCTGTAAGTGTACCGCCTGTACCAACGCCGGCAACGAAGATGTCAACCTTTCCGTCTGTCTGTTCCCAGATCTCAGGTCCTGTTGTTTTTCTGTGTGCTTCTGCGTTTGCAGGGTTTACGAACTGACCGAGAATTACTGAGCCTTCGATCTGATTATTGAGTTCGTTAGCCTTTGCAATAGCGCCCTTCATTCCCTTTGCACCTTCTGTAAGAACGAGGTCAGCGCCGTATGCTGCAAGAAGTGTTCTTCTTTCAACGCTCATTGTATCAGGAAGTGTGAGGATAGCCTTGTATCCCTTTGCTGCTGCAACTGCTGCAAGACCGATACCTGTGTTACCGCTTGTAGGTTCGATGATTGTTGCGCCCGGCTTGAGAATGCCCTTCTTTTCAGCATCTTCGATCATTGCGAGTGCGATTCTGTCCTTAACTGAACCAGCCGGATTGAGGTATTCGAGCTTTGCAAGAATAGTTGCATTGCTGATACCAGCCTTTTTAGTATAGTTGTTGAGCTTGAGAATAGGTGTTCCTCCGATAAGTTCGAGTGAACTCTGCTTGATGTCTGCCATAATAATTCCCTCCGTTAAATATAAAATAATAATAATTACTGTAATGATAAGCAATTATTGATGTAAACCTTGTTTTCCTACAGGATAAGTAGGAGTTGATATTTTAATAATACACCATTGAACATTAATTGTCAATAGTGAGGTCTTAAGTAATTCTTATCATGGCTTTATTATAACTCTGTAATTATTATTTGTCCAATACAGTTTACACATAGCAACATATAGATTTTACCTATAACCGCGTGTGTGCTCACATGATCACGGTCAGATAAAAACTTTTTATGTTCTCTTTATTTGCAATAAAGACGTAAATATGATACAATTATATTAAGAAAAAATATATTTTTTTCATAAATCTGTGCAGTGGCCGGAAGGTAATGTACAGATATTCAAAAAAATGAATGGAGAGTTGGGACATGATAAATACGGATGAGATAAACGGAAAGATAAAAAGAGTGATCTTTACTGAGGAGGAGATCCGTCAGAAGATCGCTGAAGCAGGGGAATGGGTGAGCCGTGAGTACAAGGACAAGCCGCTTCTGCTTATAAGTATTTTAAACGGTGCCTTTGTGTTTATGGCTGATTTCTGCCGTCAGGTCACCATTCCGTGTGAAGTGGCTTTTATGTGTGCCAAGAGCTATTATTCCGGCACGGTATCCACAGGGGAAGTATCCATAACGATGGATGTAACCCAGGATATCAGCAGATACCATGTAATAATCGTCGAGGACATTATCGATACAGGCCGTACACTGCATGATGTAGTGGAGAAACTTAAGGAGAGAAATCCTCTTTCACTTAAGGTCATCACTCTTCTTGACAAGCCTTCAAGACGTCTTGTGAAATTTGAGGCCGACATGTCACTGTTCACCATACCGGATCATTTTGTTATAGGCTACGGCCTTGACTGTGATGAATACTACAGAAACCTTCCTTACATAGCAGAATATGACGAAGGAAAGTAAGGAGCGAGAGCCTTATGTTTGAAAAGATATTTAAACTGAAACAGAACAATACCACGGTCAGAACGGAACTTACCGCCGGATTTACCACGTTTATGACAATGGCCTATATACTTGCAGTAAATCCGTCGATACTTGCTGCAGCCGGAATGGATCAGACTGCGGTTCTCATAGCAACATGTCTTGCTTCATTTGTGGGAACTGCGTGTATGGCTTTCATGGCAAATCTACCGTTTGCTCTGTCGGCCGGTATGGGACTCAATGCGTTTTTTGCATATACCATAGTCGGAATAATGGGCTATCCGTGGCAGGTCGCTCTTCTTGCTGTATTTATTGAGGGAATAATCTTTCTCGTGCTTTCCCTTACAAATATACGTGAAGCCATCTTTAATGCCATACCACTGTCACTGAAAACTGCTGTTTCAGTGGGCATAGGACTGTTCATCGCATTTATAGGACTTCAGAATGCAGGTATCTGTGTTGATAACGGCTCAACTCTTGTTTCCATAACTGATTTTACGGCGGACTTCAGCACTGCCGGAATAAGCGCACTGCTTGCACTTCTCGGAACACTGTTTACCTTCATTCTCTATCTTAAAAAGGTAAAAGGATCGGTCCTTCTCGGAATAATCGGTACCTGGGCTGCCGGAACGATATGTCAGCTTGTCGGAATTTACGTTCCTTCTCCTGATGCCGGATACTATTCGCTGTTTCCGGCTATGCAGATGACGGATTTTAACGCTTTTTTCAATACCTTCGGACAGTGTTTCAACGTTGATTTAAACACCATCGACTGGTTCAGCTTTATAGTCATTATATTCTCGTTCCTTTTTGTTGATCTTTTCGATACGCTCGGTACACTTATCGGCGTCAGCGCCAAGGCTAAAATGCTTGACAAGGACGGAAAGCTTCCGGCGATAAAGCCTGCACTTCTTTCCGACTCAGTTGCTACTGCAGTAGGTGCGGTTTTCGGAACATCAACAACGACTACGTTTGTTGAGTCATCTGCAGGTGTGGCAGAAGGCGGAAGGACGGGTCTTACCGCTCTGACAACTGCGCTGCTTTTCCTTGTTTCCATCTTTTTTGCGCCTGTTTTCACTGCAGTACCGGGTTTTGCGACAGCTCCTGCACTTATAGTAGTCGGCTTCCTTATGTTCTCGGCTATTGCAGATATTAAATTCAGCGAAAAGAACTATACCGATGCCGTACCGGCATATATTTGCATTATTGCTATGCCGCTGTTCTACAGCATTTCAGAGGGTATCTCACTCGGTATCATTTCCTATACGGTCATCAACCTGATCTGCGGAAAGGGAAAGAAGATACCTCCGCTTGTTTATGTTCTTTCGGTTCTTTTCATTCTCAAGTATATTTTACTTTAAGGAAACTTAGGGTTCCGGGTGTTTAGACTGCGGAACCTGCGCTGATACAGGGACAGCACTGCCGCAGCTGCGGTTAAGGGGATTTTCGGATATCTGAATCATTTTATAGTCGGTTATAAATCGAGAAAATCCCTGCTTTCGTTAAAAAAAGCAGGGATTTTCTTGTATTGATTAATATTTAACAGTGAGGAAATATTGTTAGGGAAACGCCGGTTTATTTATAAATCAGCGTGGGGCACGGGGCTAAGCCCCGCATTCTCCACACCCGGAAATACGTCGAAGCCGTATTTCCGGTTTGGTCAGTGTTTCTTTAGTTATACTCTGTAAATAAGAGATTTGAATTTTGCTCTGTCAAGAACTGTTCCGACACATACGAACAGTACCGAACTGCAGACCGGCTGAATGAAGCCGCGTAAAACTGTACCTATTGTCGATACGGCAAATCCGAACATGATTCCCTCGGCGATCCAGTAGCCGACAATTGTTATCACACCGGAAACAGCACTCATTATTATCATTTCCTTTGTCATGATCTTGTCGCTTTCCTTCTTCTTAAGGTATTTCAGAGCGAAGATGAAAGGCAGTGTATTGAGTGCCTTGATGATGAGTGTAGGAAGTGCCCATACTGCGGAACCGGAAAGAATATCTGCCATTGCACCGCCGACTGATCCTGCAAATATTGCATACGGTGCAGGAAGAAGACAGGCTGCAAGGTAGATCATTGAATCACCGAAGTGAATGTATCCGTCATTTACAGTCTTTATCTGAAAGCATGCTGTGAGAACAGTGATAATTGCTGTAAACATAGCTGTTGTGGTCATAGTTTTGATTTTCTGGTCTTTCATAGTAACAACTCCTTGAAATTGAATTTATAAAGCACTGATCAGATCAGTTTATTCACTGATCAGCGTTTTCATAAAAATACTGCAGTATTTTAAAAACCTACTTGAAACGTATGAATCTTATGTATATAATAATAATATAACTTTGTCATTATTAAAATACACAAAAACTATTATTTTTAAGGGGTCACTTTATGAAGTATCAGTTTCCTGACGATGACAAGCCTCTTTACATGAGGGTCTACGGCTACTACAAGAATATGATAATGAACGGCACGCTCGCTCCCGGACAGAAAATACCTTCAATAAGAAGATGCTCCGAGGAACTTGAAATAAGCCGTACAACAGTGGAAAATGCCTATATGTCGCTTGCGGCTGACGGCTATATAATTTCAAGAAAAAACAGCGGATTTTATGTCAGTTCCATCTGTCCCGACGACAGAAACAAAAATGTGAAGGCAAGCCGGAAGAATACGCAGCAGATCATTTATAATTTTTCATCAGCTGGTGCCGATAAGGAAAGTTTTAATTTCGATCTGTGGAGAAGATATATCAAGAGCGCACTGAGACAGGATGAGAGACTTCTTTCCTACGGTGAACCGCAGGGGGAGTACGAGCTCCGTGAAGCCATCGCATCGTTTATATCTTCACGCAGAAACGTGGTGTGTTCTCCGCAGAATATCGTGGTAGGAGCCGGTGTGCAGAGTCTTCTGCATATTCTCTGCTCGGTGATAAGCGAAAAGAAAAAAGTAAGCTTTTCCGATCCCGGTTTCCGGCAGGGTACCGCGGTGTTCCGTGACCACGGCTGGACTATCACCGACGAAGATCCGGACGTGATATATGTGAATCCTTCCAGTGTCAGTGAGTCCGGTGATGTAATGACAGTCGAGGAACGCTTTTCACTGATAAAGTCGGCACTTGACGCCGGCAGACTTATAATTGAAGATGACTACGGAAGTGAGTTTTCATATTTTTCGAGAAGGACTCCGTCGCTGCAGAGTCTTGCTTCGGGAAAAAATGTTGTGTATACCGGAACATTTTCAAGACTTCTTCTTCCGTCCATCAGAATGAGCTACATGGTACTTCCTGATGAAATGATGGAAAAATATCTGAACGTTGCAGGGGACTACAACCAGACGGCATCCAAAACCGAGCAGATAGCCCTGTGTCAGTTCATAAGGGACGGACATATGGCTTCTCAGATAAGAAAACTGAAAAAGCTTTATGCGGCAAAGTCATCCATGCTGACAGAACTAATAAAAGATGTGTTCGGAAATTCCGTGAAGATTCTTCCGTGCGGCAGCGGCGTTATGGTAAAGGCTTCTTTTACCGGCGTTCGTGAACCGGAAAAGCTTAAGGAGCGTGCTCTTGCAAAAGGCATAAGCTTCAGGTGTACCGTAAATAAAAACGGCGAAGCGGTTCTTCTGCTGTCGTGCACATCTGTAAAAACTGAAGAACTTGAAAAAGCCGTTTTGCTTATAAAGGAGGTAATTTAATGAAAAAATACAAAAGAATTTTTACAGTGGTCATCGATTCCCTCGGTGCCGGTGCCATGCCGGATGCTGAAAAGTTCGGTGATAAGGGGACAGATACACTGGGACATATTGCTCAGTCAGTAAGCAGTTTTAAGATACCTAATCTTCAGAAGCTGGGAATAGCCAATCTTCACAACATCGACAAGGTAAGTCCTGTGGATGATCCCGAAGGAAGATTTGCTTATCTTTATGAGGCGAGCAACGGAAAGGATACCATGACAGGGCACTGGGAGATGATGGGCCTTAAGATAACCACACCGTTTAAAACCTTTACTGAAACAGGATTTCCTGATGAACTGATACGTGAGCTTGAAAAGCGTACAGGACACAAGGTGATAGGAAACAAGAGTGCAAGCGGTACGGTTATTCTCGATGAGCTTGCGGAAGAGGAGATAAGTACCGGGCACATGATTGTCTACACTTCAGCAGACTCAGTGCTGCAGATATGCGGCAACGAGGAAACGTTCGGACTTGACGAACTGTACCGCTGCTGTGAGATTGCGAGAGAGCTTACCATGAAGGATGAGTGGAAGGTGGGCAGAGTAATTGCCAGACCGTATGTGGGAAAGAAAAAAGGTGAGTTTGTCCGCACGAGCAACCGTCATGACTACGCACTCAAGCCATTCGGAAAGACGGCCCTCGACGTTCTAAAAGAAAACGGATACGATGTAATATCAGTCGGAAAGATATCAGATATTTTCGACGGCGAGGGAATAACCGAGTCGAACAAGTCAAAGAGCTCAGTCCACGGCATGGAACAAACCATTGAGATAGCCGGCAGGGATTTTACAGGACTCTGCTTTGTAAATCTCGTTGACTTCGACGCACTGTGGGGACACAGAAGAAATCCGGTGGGCTACGCCGAAGAACTGGAACGCTTTGACGTAAAACTCGGTGAACTTCTTGAAGTTCTGCACGAAGATGACCTTCTCATCATCACAGCCGATCACGGGAATGATCCTACACACACGGGAACAGACCATACAAGAGAAAAGGTACCGTTTATCGCATACTCACCGTCCATGAAAACCGGCGGCAGAATAGACGACCAGAACTGCTTCGCCATCATCGGCGCATCGATTCTCGATAACTTCGGTCTCAAAATGCCGGAAGGAACTATCGGTACGTCAATCCTTGACATACTATAATCGTCCACAACCATAAGTGCAAATGATAACATACCTCTCGCCCTTGGCAAGAAAAAAAGAACAGCCCACTCTGGGAATGAAAAAACAGAATAGCTTCCTCACTCTGGGAATGAAAAAACAGAATAGCCTCCTCACCCTGGGTATGGAAAAAATAGAATAGCCCCCTCCCCTCGG
>JAGDDO010000561.1 GCA_017848205.1 Oscillospiraceae bacterium
TTCGATGATATCAGCAGCACATACATAGTAATACTTGCTGATAAGGAAAAATCATATATCGAAAAACAGATCGACGATGTTTTCAGCATTTACGGAAAGAAGAAAAAGCTTTTCAATATCATTGTCAGAAACGGAAATCCGTTATCAAAGCTGGAACTCGACAAAATCTCGCTTAACACAGCGAAAACTGTCATTATCATGAGCCCTGAAGAGGATGGCACTTCAGACCGTTCCGCTTCATACAATGCACAGAGCTTTGCGATTTCCAAGCTGTTTATGTTTATAAGCAGTTATCTGAAAAAATACGATGCATCATGTTCGCCTAATCTTATAGTTGAAACACCGAATTCTGATATCGAAAAGATAATAAGCGAATATCACGATGAATCTGATGCTTCCGGACATCAGACAGTAGAACTTGTAAATTACAATGAGCTTCTCGGAAAGATATTTGCGATCGTAACAATGATGCCTTCGCTGAATGACGCACTTCTGCACATGATAAGTTTTGAGGGCGTTGAGTTCTACATTGAGGATATACCGGATGGTGTTTCTGTTTCAGATGATATCAGAAGACAGAAAAGTGCTGTTCCGATCATTGACAAGGGCGGAAAGCGAGTTTATCTTGCTGAAGACGAAAATGCTGCCGGTCAGATAAAGGACAGTGCAGGATCCGGAAAGACAATTTCAGAAATGAAACCGTTTAAGCCGGTGGTGAACATCGACAAATCCAAGATTGTTATTGTCGGCTCAAACAGCAAGCTGAAATACATTCTTGAAAGCCTTGCGTGCTTCAAGAAGGAATTTGAAGGAACGGATCTTGACGTAATACTGATGGATACTGAGGAAAACAGGGAGAAGCTTGAAAAATGCTGCAGTGACCCTGCTTACAGCGTACTTTTTGAGGGCGAGGGAAGCGGCACTGTAGTGATAAAAGATATATTTGAGCCGCTTGCTGATCTTGATCCGCATATACTTGATAACACAAATTCAGTACTTTTCCTTTCTGATGAGAACTGCGAAGACGGTCATATCGATGAAAAGCCGCTTCTTTTCTGGAGCAGACTCAATAACAGCAAGGTTAAGAACAGTGCTGAAAACACTCAGTCATGGGAATGCATCGTTGAAGTTCTCGACATGCAGAACAAGGATATCATTGAAAGCCGTGACAGGGATCAGGTAATTTTAAGTGAAAAGTTCTTAAGCTGCCTTTACGCACAGCTTGGCAAGGATCCGAAGCGCCTTGAATTCATCAGGGATATGGTCACATATGAAAATGACAGTTCATCAGTAAACAAGAACAACGAGCTTCTTAACGACTGCAGTGTGATCGCTGTAGCAGTGGGAATGTTCTTTAAGAATTATGAAGGACCGCTTGATTTCGCAAGCAAGCGTGAACTCATCTCAGGAGTGTTCGAAGCGACAGACCACAGATATCTGCCTGTCGGCTGCGTGAAAAACGGCGTACACTACCTGTTCGCCAGAACGAACGGCAGTAACGATGATCTTGACACAGCTGTTCTTCTTCCGAAGAATGACGACGAAAAACTTGTCATCAGAGAAAACAGACTTAAACTTGACCCGAAAGATGAAATTATTGTTGTAAAAATGTAATACCCGAAAGCCGGACACAGAACGTTTTACGTTTTTTGCCCGGTTTTTCTTTTGGGAACGCTGATTTATTCTTAAATCAGCGCAGGGTTACGTGGCGTAATTCCGTTTTTCCTCCTCCATTACGCGTACATGTCAGCTGGGTGAGGGTGTGAAACCCGTTTTCTACCTCTAATGCCAGCTGGGTGAGGGCGAAACCCGTTTTATACCTCCAACGCCAGCGGGGGGTGATGGGGCGAAGCCCCCTCGTAGTTTCCCCCTCCCTCCGGGAGGGGGCAGGGGGTGGGGAAATTTACATCATTTATCTTGATTTAGGTGGCTCAAAAATGTTATAATAGAATGTGCGGTTAATTTATGCTGCCATGCAGACAGACAACTGTGTTTTCTGATCTGCATTCGGGCTTACAAAGACCCGCAATAAATATCAAGAGGTGCTACAATGCCAAAAAGAGATAATAAATCTGGCGGCGGCAGTAATAACAGTGATAACAAAAGAAAGAAAAGAGGAGCGGAAAAACCGGATGAAACCAAACAGGCGAAACCGTTTGACAGTAACTTCTGGTCGATAATCCTCCTTGCGTTCACAGTTTTTCTGACGCTTACAGCCTTTGTACCCGGTACAGACGGCTGGCTTAACATACATAACGTTGTCCGTGGAATATTCGGACTTTCAATATTTCTCGTGATCCCGGTTTTCTTTTATGCTTCATACATCATTTCCAAGGAAGAAAACAAGGACATGATCGTTTCAAGAATAATACAGGGCGCACTTCTTCTCCTTCTGTCAAGTGCGATAATCCAGGTCGTGTTTATCGGTGATATACCGGGCGAGGACTTTGACGCCAAGGTGACCGGTCTTTACGAAAACGGTATCCTGATGAAGAGCGGCGGCGTACTTAGCGCATTGCTCGGCGTACCGCTTGTTTCAATGCTGGGTGCTACGGGTGCCAAGCTCACGATACTTCTGGCTCTTTTTGTTATCGTTCTTCTTATGAAGAACATAACGGTGGAAAAGCTTTTTACTTCAATAAAGGACTGCTACGGCAAGGTAAAGGACTACTTCGGCAGACTGAATGACGAATCTCTTCGCGACAATTACGAAGAGGAGGTAGCCGCAGGGTCAAACTACAGGATCGATAAAGCAGCCGGTGAGCTGGTTCTTGACGAGAAAAAGCATCCTGCTCTTCCGCTTATAGACAAAGATGCTGCCGTTGTGCAGATAAAGAACTTTTTTAAGAAAAGATTCGGCCTTGATGATGAAGACGAGGAACAGAACGAAGAACTTTCAGTTTTACTTGATAAAAAAGCTGAAGACCTTACAGTTGAAAAAACAAATACCAATACCATCGACATTCCGATAGTAACAGAGCAGGCAAACGACGAATATCTTAAAAAGAAAAA
>JAGDDO010000059.1 GCA_017848205.1 Oscillospiraceae bacterium
ACCGGTCACTTCGAAAGTTATCTGTTTTTCTTCAAGCATCAGTTTGTACTTTTCAAATGTGGATTCGGTAAGTGCTCTTAAATCGGTCATTTCTTTTCTGACGCGTATTTTTTCAGTCTGGTTCAGATAAAGGGTACGGTTTATTATGGAATCGGTAAATGAGATGTTGCTTAAAATCGAATCAAGATATCGTTTCTGTTCTTCCTCCGTCATGTCACCTTCGAGAAGGTTTTCGGTATATCCTCCGATCGCCATGAGCGGGGTTTTTATATCGTGGGCGAGATGGTTGGTAAGATCCCTCTGGTAGTTTTCATATTTGACTCTGCTTCGGATTTTGATGAATTTAATAAGCAGTATTAAGGCTTCGAAGAAAATTACTATTATCATCAGGTTTCTGGTATACCTGGATTTGAAGGCTTTTATTTCCGGAGCGTTAAGGTCAGTAAAGCATTTGAGTGACAGCGTATATGTTTTATCTTTAGCGGGAATATGTGTATATGAGAAGGAAAAAACATTATTGTTATTATTTACTATACGTTCAGTGTACAAGTCTACTTCGCGGTCTTTAACTTCATATGGATATTCATATTCCTCTGCTTCGTCTATTATCTCCTGCTTTTCACCGCAAGTATCTGTGATTACGCATTTTGGATAGGGACGGGTAGTCGGTTCAAGATCTATAAGTTCATATCCTGGTACGTCGACGGTTATACTTACAGGAATACTTTTGATATATTCCTCATATTCTTTTTTTAAACTTGCGGAACTAAGAATAGCTTCTTTAGGTATTTCTTCATAGTTAAAATATCTGATCTCACCTTCATGAGGGATAAATGAATGGGTTTCAAAGTTTATATAGGCTTTTTTTATTGTGAAACCATTATACAATGTATTATTTGGATATTCATTTAAAGTTTCATAACTATCAAATAATTCGCGTAGGCCGGGAATATCGGGATTATATTCGCAGTAATACTTTCCGCAGTATTCTTCTGGTATTTCATCGGCAAAAACAATGTCAGCTACAAAAGAATACTTGTTTACTGCAATGACGTTTCCGTTTTCATCTGATAAAGCTGCGACACCGTGTGTAGCATTAAAAATATCGTTGTTATTATCAGCGTGAGTGGTATAAAAGTTTAAATAATATAAAGGTACTACTCTTTTTGAAAATATAAACATAACATCTGCAGGGGTGATAAAATTATTTAAAATAATAAACAATGGATTAGAGGACCAAAAAGTTGATATCCAGAAATTGCTGTATTGATAAGTGTTTATATCAGATCTGATATTGTCGTCAATATCAGGATCGTCTGAATTAAGCGAGTGGTATAATTTTTCTCTGAGCCATGAAACGTTGGTTTGTGCAGCCTGTTCCTGCTGGAGTATTAGTTTGTGATCAATGTATTGTCCGAAAACCGGGAATATCGATTTTGCAATAAAAACCGGTATCAGAATAAAAATAACAATGGTTATATACAGCTTTCTGTAATGCTTGTTTAGTAACTTGTTTTTCATGGTACGTCTCCTATGAGTCGGTCAGTTTGTAGCCTTTGCCGATCACGGTGTGTATCTGACTTCCTGCATTTCCAAGAGCTTTTCTGAGACGTTTGATGTGATTGTCCACTACGCGGTCGGCGCCGAAATAATCTTCGCCCCAGACGTTGTCGAGAAGGGTGTCACGATCAATGGCCCAGCCGGGGTGTTCCATGAGGTAGTGCAGAATCGCAAAGGCTTTCGGTGTTAGTTCGATCTCATTACCGTAAACAAAGCAGGTGAGTGTTCTTGTGTTGAGCTGTATGGCACCGCACGAGAGAACTGTATCCGTGTTATTCCCTGTTGCTTTTTCAGTTCGTTTCAGAAGTGCTGAACATTTTGCGTACAGGGCGGAGAGCAGGAACGGCTTTACTATGTAGTCGTCGCATCCCATGTCGTAGCCCTTCAGAATATCTTCCTCAAGACCTCTTGCAGTTATGAATATCACAGGTATATCGCTTTTCTTTCTAATGTTCCTGCATATTGTGAACCCGTCGGCTCCCGGGAGCATTATGTCAAGCAGTACAAGTGAGAATGCCAGCTTTCCGGAATAAATGAGCTCAAGGGCATCGTCACCGTTTGTAACTGTGGTTATTTCTGCTCCTTTTCTTTTAAAATATTTTTCTGTGACTTCACAGATCTGAAGATCATCTTCTATAAGAAGAATATTCATTTTTTCACCTCTCTGGTCATGAAGCTGCAAACAGCACATATACGGAAACACCGGGAGGAGTAGTATGGACGGTGTCCCCGCAGTATAAGCTGTTTACGGTTTTGAAATCAGCGGAATACAATGTTATTTCGTATTCCAGTAAGTATTATAACGTACCGGTGTGTCATTGATATATCATTTGCGGGTTCTGGATGTATTTTTTTGTTCTGAAAACAATAGCATCTGCAGAAACGGCAGATGCTATATGCGTCAGGAAGCCGGAATTTCCGGCATATCAATATCAGATTTGCGGTCGGTTTTCGGGTACTTCTTCCGCATGAACTGGAAGCAGATGAAGTGCGCGATAAATGTGATGATCCACGAAACAGGGTAAGATACGAACAGCATTGATTCATTGTGAAACTGCGGCAGTCTGAAAAGTGTGAATATCCAGATTATTCTCAGGCCGCAGGCACCGATTAGTGAGATTATGGTCGGTGTCATGCCGTATCCCATACCTCTTATATTACCTACTATACAGTCCATCAGTCCGCATGTGCAGTAGAAGCAGCACACCATGAACATACGTGTCATTCCCGCACTGATAACTTCAGGACGGGAATCATATATCGCAAGAAGCTGATTTCCGAATAGGTAGGCTGCGTTTCCGAGTATAAGACCGGTAGCAGCTGCGCACATACAGGATGTGACCGCTATCCTGTTAAGTCTTGAAAATCTGCCGGCACCTATGTTCTGGCTCATAAAGGTGAGCGCTCCCTGTGAGAAGGAGTTCATCGAAACCCATACAAATCCCTCGATACTTGAAGCGGCAGCACTGCCCGCCATTACAATCGCACCGAAACTGTTTACCGAGGACTGAATAACAACGTTTGAGAGCGAGAATATCACACCCTGTATACCGGCCGGAATACCGATCTTCAGTATTGCGGAAACGATATGCGGGTCAAGGGAAAGTTTTCTGAATGAAAAGCGGAATGCATCCTCCTCCTTCGAAAGACATATAAGGATCAGAACAGCGGATATTACCTGTGAAATGGCTGTTGCCAGTCCGACACCCATTACATCCATCTTCAGAACAATTACGAAAAACAGGTTAAGGACAAAGTTTACAGCTCCTGCGATGGTGAGGTAGAGAAGCGGTCTTTTGGTATCGCCCTTGGAACGAAGGAGCGAGCTTCCGAAGTTGTAGATCATCATAGGTATCATACCGGTGAAATACACTCTCAGATAAAGTGATGAAAGTCCGAGGACGTTGTCCGGAGTAGCCATGAGTTTCAGCAGGGAAGGAGCAAAAATGATCCCGAAGACCATGAGTATTGCCCCGCAGATGATACTGAGTGAAACCGATGTGTGAACTGTGCGGGATATCTGATATTTGTTTCCGGCACCGGCAAATTTGGCGGTGAGTACATTTACACTTACAGACAGCCCGAGGAAAAGGTTTGTCATAAGATTGACAAGCGCAGTGGTGGAACCTACTGCGGCAAGTGAGTATTCACTGGCGAAATTTCCGACAACGATGACGTCTGCCGCATTGAACAGAAGCTGCAGTACGCTTGAAAGAAGCAGTGGTATGGTCAGTTCAAGCAGAGCCGGGAGAATAGGCCCGTTACACATATCTATTTCATTTCTGGACTTTGGCATTTGGATTCTTCTTTCGTAAATTGATTTTGGTATCATGAAAAAACAGGGGAATGGAGCGACAGCCCCATACCCCGTGCACATATCTTAAGTGCGTTTATTTTTTTAGATTGAGAATGAACCGGAAAATAAAGCATTCCTTTTTGCTCTTGGTGCTGTAAATACTCTCGGCGAGAGCGTTTGCAGTTTTCACTGAACGCGCGAGTTCCTCGTCGGTTATTTCATCTTTACTGAAGCCTGATTTCAGAGCAAGTCTGATAAGGTCGTCAAGCGATCCCTTTTCTATGAGATCTGCGGCCTGTTCTTCAGCATATTCGGCAAATTCAAGCGGCATCATACTGCCTTTTCCTATACCGTAATGTTCTAGAAGTTCAACTGTGTAGCGGTAAACATTTGCCATTCTTCTGCTGTTTGATCCTGTACGGAATCCTCTTGCCCTGCTGTTTGTCACGCTGATATGTCTGAACAGGATAACGGCAGCGACAAGCAGGAACAGTGAAGCAGCTGATATAACGATTTTTATCACTGCATCTGCCGCTTTCTTCAGGAATCCCGGTCCGTTTCCATCTCCGTCAGTATTGTCAGAACTGCCGGTAACCTCAGGAGCGGTATCGGTCACTGCTTCTGTTTCAGCTGCAGCAGGTACGAGTTCTGTAACGATCTCAGTTACAGGAGCAGCTTCTGCTTCAGTCTGCGGAGTTTCCGTTACGATCTCTGTTACAGCTTCCGTTACCTGAGCTTCTTTGCTTCTTTTTTCATCAGCTGAAATTATTCCGCGGTCATAGCCCGGAGTGAACTCGAAAGGTACCCATCCGTATCCGTCAATGTAGAATTCAGCCCATGCGTGAGCACGTGAGTCGTGAATGTCCACCTTGTAGAATGAATCCACTTTGTCTGCCTTTTCTATATCTGAAGGGATGACTATATAGCCTTCGGCATATCTTGCAGGGATCCCTTTGAGACGGGCCAGTACAACTGCGGCAGTTGCAAAGTGAGAGCAGTATCCTTTGTGGCTTTCCTTAAGCAGATACCAGGTAAGTTCCGTATCCGGAGGAGTTATACCCGGTTCAAGCGTGTATTCCGCAGAATCGGAGAGTATTTTCTTTATATGTGAACTTATTTCTTCGATGTTTGTTCCGTTGTAGGCCGGAATATAGCTGTATTCCGAGGCGAGCTCGTTCATGGTATCGCTTTCCGGCAGAGGTGTGTAGTTTGCGTAGACGTAATCTCTGTATTCCTTCTCAAGATCGCCTGCGGCCGGTAACTGTTCTGCGTTTTTGCTGATACGCTTCGTGTTAACGAACATATCTTCAGGGAAATAAGCGTCAAATGAGTAGGACTTTGTGTTTTCAATGCGGAAAAATCCGTCCTTTTCCGGAAGAAGCTGATTGTCCGGCGATACGCTGTAAGGTGTGAATGCGTATTTGTTGATCCTGAACCCGGAGGTTATTATCCCATGTCTTTTGGCAGGTTCGCCCGGATAGACCGTACTGAGATATGAGTCGTTTCGGAAGTTGAAATACTGCGGATATTCACCTGTCCTGCTCATCGTATCAAACAGATGCTTGTTCTCAGAGACTTTTTTGTCTGAGAGGGAATACCAGGCGTTGTTCCTGTATTCAGCACCGGTAAATCCTTTCAGATAAATAATACCGTCAACTTTGTCTGAAATCATCATAGTAAGATCAGTATGGTCAGTAAATGTGACCTTCGAGAAATTACCGAGCTGTGATCTTTCGGTAACAGGATTTCTTTCAGTTCCGTTCTGTATGTTGTTTGCTATTTTTTCAATGGAAAGATCGGATATTGCAGTTTTTATCTCGGTTCTTGTAGTTGTTACCTTTTCAGGTCGTTCCACATTGATGACAGTCGTTACAGCGGAAGATACGAGAAAGATCGCAAAAACTGAAAGAAGCGTTATTATGCCGATATCTTCGATAACGTTGTTTCTTAAGTTTCCCGAAGAAACAAATATGTTTTTCCTTCGCACGAAAACAGGTTTTCCGGATTCAGTGTGGTACTGATTGCCTGCAACTCTCATTGCAAATACTGCTACCCAGTATGAGATAAGGAGAGCAAAGGCCATGTGGTTCGGACTGAAACCGAACATAAGTCCCGTTTCAATGAAAGGGAATGTTATCAGAAAGGTGACTATAAATCTTGGCTTTACTATTGTATTGTAGCACAGCACAGGAACCAGGGCAGCAAACAGAAACATCATGAACAGTGTCAGACAGTAGTATCTGTCAGTGTCCTCCGTTATCCGGTACACTGTATGCCCTGCGGAGACTATCCTGAGCTTGTCGGCAATAATGTTGATAAGTATGCCGTAGCCAAGTGCAAAGTCGTTTATTTTTTTATATATAGCGTAGCCCCAGGCAAGATAGAGCAGAAGATTTAAGTTTCTCGCTTTCGACGGAAACATGCAGAAAATCGATGAGATCACGAAGAATACCGCTTCGGCGGCGTATATCATTTTTCTGCTGCATTCAAAATCGAAGAGTGAAAGAAACGAAAGAGTAAAACCAGCTATTCCCGCCATGGTGGTTATTATCAGCAGCAGCCGTGAATTGATTCTGTACCTGCTGTTGAAGGCAAGTGAGATCGAGTCGGTAATGTTTATCCCGCCGCCTGTTATTGTGTGGTTTTCTGTATTTCTTTTCATTTTGTTCCTTTTATATAATAACTCTGTTCAGACTTTCTGAAAGATCGCCGCAGTCAGCTTCCACAGCATATGCGGAGTCTGTGTCGCGGAAATATTCAGGTACTTCTGATCCGTCATTTATGTAAAGATAGGTTTTGCGTTCTGCGTTGTTCAGTACTGTAAAATTATGAAACAGTTCATCGGAGAGTACCGGTGAGATGTAGATCACATTTGAAAAATGCGCGTCGCTGTTTTCCGCCTTGCTGTGAATGAAGGCACTGAAAATATCGTCGTATGTACCCGATGAAAAAACTGCACTCAGAAAAGCGGAGAAATCGATCTCGGAACCAATCTTTTCCGTGTGGAGCATTTTCTGATTCGGGTCGTACCAGGCAATTTTATGAGTTATATTGTTTGCAAGCATGAAATAGGAAAGTGACATTGCAGCATCAAGCGATGCGTCGTTCTTTTCCATGCTGTTTTCAGATGAACTGTCTCTGCAGAATTCAAATACAATGATTATCTGGCTGCTGACCGGAAGACTGTATTCCTTGACCATAAGTTCGTCCAGCTTTGTAGTCAGATTCCAGTGTATACGGTTTATCTTGTCGCCGTATACGTATTCACGTATGTTGAAGATCTCGGAGCAGTCATCGCCTGCCTTTATCTTTGAGAATTCCTCGTTGTCGTTCATGGCGCCGGGCGCAGTGTCGACCGCCGGAGTGACAGCTGTAAGCGTCGGCACAACAGCTATGTCGTACGTGCAGCTGTAGTTTATGACTTTTGAAAAAAGTTTTATGTAGTCGTAAACGCGTATGCTTTTCAGCGATACCTTTATCATGCCGCAGTGAGCGTAGGAAACGCTGAATTTTATGCTCTGTTCATTGTCAGAAGCTACCGGAAGCATGGTGGTAAGTGACTGTGTTTCGTTTGTGAGGGTGTTGGTTATCTGAAGTGACACGACCGCACATGAAACAGGAAGAATTGAATGATTCTTCAGTCTGACTGCGATCCTTGTCGGAACATTCCTTTCAGTTGTGGAACAGCCTATGTCGAGTACAGCCGTTATGTTTCTGGAAACGCGCATCAGAATGAAAAGCTGCAGAAACGGAAAAACGACCGTCAGTATAAGGATCAGAAGCGACATGCTGTCAATGAAGAGAATGTAGAAAAGGATCATGCAGGCAAGCAGAATCAGATAGATTATTTTGCTTTTGATCATCGCCGGACCTCTTACCTGTCAAATTCAGGATGCTTGACCTGTGATGCGATCTCGTCGAGTATCTGAACTGTACTTACATTGTTGATGCGTGCATTTGAATTCAGTATTAGACGGTGTGAGAATACGTCGTGATACATGTACATAACATCGTCCGGAATAACGTAGTCACGTCCTTTGAGCAGTGCAGTTGCCTTCGATATCTGCATAAGTGCTATGGCTCCTCTGGTACTGATACCAAGTTTTATCATCGGGTGCTCACGGGTAGCCTGAGCCAGTTTTGCGATGTATGTGTATATCTTGTCATCAACGTGGATGTTCTCGACTACCTTCTGAAGTGAGATAAGTGTTTCAGTGTCTGCTACCTCGCTAATGAAATCGAGAGGCGAGTAGTTTGACTTGAGTTTAAGGATCTCAGTTTCGCTTTCAAGATCAGGATAGCCCATTGAGATCTTTATCATGAAACGGTCGAGCTGGGACTCAGGAAGTTCCTGCGTTCCGACTGACCCGATAGGGTTCTGTGTTGCCATTACTATAAACGGCTTCGGAAGTTCGTGGGTAACACCGTCTACTGTG
>JAGDDO010000562.1 GCA_017848205.1 Oscillospiraceae bacterium
CGGGCTGAGGATCTCTGAAATGTATCTTACCATTACTGATACTGCTGTAATAACATATCCCATCTTAAAGATTGCATTTCCTATTCTCTGTGACTTTTTCATATTGATTACTTCCTTTCGGGGTTTATAATTTCATTTCTGATTTTCGGGATGTTCCCCTTTCCATGATTTTATTATACACCTTTCGGAAGTCTCGGTCGTTTGTTTATCATTACGGTACCTTACAGTGTTACAAATCACAGCAACAGAATTTAAAACTAACCTGGGTCACTATCTCGAAATGATACCATATGAAGATATATGGGTCACCAAAAACGGAAAATTAGTCGCAAGGCTTGTAAATCCAAATGTTTCATCAGTTGATTCAATTTCAGGAATTTTAAAAGGTAAAATTTCTGAAAACACTGACCGCCATTAGATCCGTGACGAAAGGATTTCATTACTTTCGGAATAACACTATTTTCAGGTCATATGCAGTCTTTAATTATAATTCAATTTTACATATGTAATTCTGACACGTCTGATTTGCCAGCGTATCTGTTCCCCTTTTAATGCATCTGCAGCGGCCGGATGGTTCGATGTACCACTGTGTATTGATATTCGGCTTAATATACTGGCAAGCCGGATCCCACCAGTATTTGCAGAATGCACAGTACTTTACTGCGGTTAAATTAATGAGCATAGCCATTTTATAATCCTCCCTGTATCAAATTTCTGAAATCTCATCAGTCTGCCGACTGACTTGATATCTTCATTCATTGATTATCTTCGTACCTTCATAATCGATGAGAAGGTCATGGACTTTCCAGCCGTGGATTCCTGCATTTTCGAGTGAGAACTCCATCTTGCCCTTGAAGTATGTGTTTTCCTCATCGATTATTGCCATAAGTGTCGGACCTGCACCGGAAATATATACGGCGTAGGCACCGTGGGTATATGATGTGTCAAAAACGTCACGGCAGTGCGGGATAAGTTCCATTCTGTACGGCTGATGAAGCTTGTCGTGCACTGCAGTACGCAGATTCTCATATTTTCAGGTAAGAAGTGAAGCCGAGAAAAGTGCCGCTCTGGAAAGATTATAAACAGCATCCTTGTGTGAAACTTCCTTCGGCAGACACGCTCTCGCCTTTTCCGTCTTAAGTTCGAATTCAGGGATCATAGCTTCAAAATGAAGCTTTGTGAAAACCTCCTGCTTTACCCAGTGTACTTTGCGTCCGTCGAAAACTGCTGTTACTATTCCGCCGAGAAGTGCAGGTGCCGTGTTGTCCGGATGCCCTTCTATCTGAGCAGCAAGGTCAACAAGGTCGTCCTGTGTAAGAGGATTTCCGAGAAGATGATTCGCGCCTGCAAGTCCGGCAACGATACACGCTGAGGATGAACCCAAGCCCCTTGCCATCGGTATGTTGTTCGTCTGGATTATTTTAAGTCCCTCAAGTTTTTTACCGCAGATCTCGTAAAGATCTCTTGCAGCAACGTAGATCATGTTGGTCTCATCTGCCGGAACTTCTATTCCGTCGGCAGATGTGATATCGATATGATCTGACTCCTCCATTTCAACGTAGTTGTAGAAACCGAGAGCGAGTCCCAGTGCATCAAAGCCTGCACCGAGATTTGCACTTGTTGCAGGTACTCTGATCTTTATCATCAGATGTTCTCTCCCTTCGGATAGTCTTTAAGATTTCTTATATATTCAAAGGTCGCGTCTTCGCCCTTTTCCGCAAGCATGGTAAGAAGCATTTCGATAAGATCAGAAGTTTCCTGATGGATCGAACGCTTTCCCTTTGCAAGCATGAAATATTCAAGCGGCGACGAATCGGTGTACTTGTCCTTTTTGTAGATCTTGCTGGCAGCTACTCTGTCGCAGAACATTTCCTTGACGTACTTCACCGGCATACGAACCGGAATCGGCAGTCTTGTCTTGTAGTCGTAGTCGCTCCAGTATTCAAAGTGATGTCTGTTTCTTCCCTTGTGGTGCATCCATGCATATGAAAAACCGTAAGTCTCACGTTCTCCCTCATGCGGTGAACGTGTACCCTGAAAATATTTCACACCATTGAAAAATTCGCACGGTGAAAATTTAGAAAGATCATGTGTAAGCCCCTGCATCACTATTCCTGCCTTTATACAGTGCAGAAACACCTGATGTCTGTGCTTTGTCACCGTCTTAAGATGACCTGTAAACCGTTCAAAAAAATTCATTGCTATTCCCTTCTATATTCTATTAATGATCCCCGTGCCATCGAAACACGGAATAAAACTCTCAGACGCCGCCTCCCCGTCCTGGATGAAAGCATTCTCCACTCCAAGTTCCACTGCAAAATCTATTACGGAGTCATACTCTTCATCAGTGACCTTACGCCCCAGTTCCGGAAAGTCTTTAAACTCTCTCACCGGAGTATACTGATTCATTATACTCATAAAAATATCATGACGATATCTGCCGAAAAGATACTCTATTATCTCTTTTGATTCCTCCGCATGATCCGGAAGGATAAGATGTCTTACGATTATCCCGCGCTTCATCATGCCGTCATCATCGAACACCGGTGTTCCCACCTGAGAAAACATAGCGTCCAGAGCTTCCTTAGCCCTTTCCGGATAGTCCGGTGCACCCGAATACCGCTTTGCGGTTTCACTTCGTATATATTTGAAATCGGTAAGATAAATATCCACCGTACCGTCAAGAAGTTTTATCGTTTCAGCCTTTTCATATCCGCTGCAGTTATATACCACCGGAAGCGTAAGTCCGTTCTTCCGCGCCTCTGCTACCGCATTTATCACCGAAAGCGTATAATGCGTCGGAGTAACAAGATTTATATTATTCGCACCTTTTTCCTGCAGTTCAAGAAATATCTCAGCAAGACGGCTGTCAGTGATCTTCACACCGGAACTGCAGTCCGAAATACTGTAGTTCTGACAGTATACACATTTCAGCGGACAGCCGGAAAAGAACACCGTACCGGAACCGCTCTCGCCGGAAATACAAGGTTCTTCCCACATATGAAGTGAAGCCCTTCCGGCAACCACCTCCGCCGGAGCACCGCAGTAACCGGTCCTCTGAGTCCTGTCAGCCCCGCATTCACGAGGGCAGAGTCTGCATGACACAAGTGATGGATCGTTCATTTTAATCAGTCCCATTTTACGTATTTACTAATATATAATAGCCTATTTTATGGGATTTGTCAATTTAAAGTGATACTTTCCGGGACTAAAAAAGAACGCTGAGTTCCCGGTTTCAATATGACCATTTTCGTTTTTATCCTTACCAAATATTAAGCAACAGCCGCAGTGCAAACCGCGGCTGTTTTCAATTCTGATCAAACAAACTATACTGTTTATACTTCTCCGGAAATTCATTCAGATAGGCAAAACATTCATTGGGTGAACACATTATTCCGTGCTCTGTGCAGATATTTTTAAAAAGCGACATAAGCTTTCCTGCGCCCGGAGACGGCAGCATATATGCATTTCCGTAGGTCTCGATGTAACGCTGCTTAAGTCCCGGAAAATGCCTGTCGAGTGCTGCGTAGTAGTATTCGCGGTCTCCCTCACGAAGGGTAAGACCCATATCAAAACAGACTATTCCCTTTACCCCCACACGGATACATTCTCTCAGAATACCAGTAATATTTTCCTCCGTGTCATTTATAAAAGGAAGGATCGGAGTCATCCACACCATCGTCGGTAGGCCTCGTTCCTGCATGGCCGCGAGAACTTCAAACCTGCGGCTTGCAGTGCATACATTCGGCTCAAGTATACCACAAAGTCTGTCGTCGAAAGTTGTAACAGTCATCTGCACCACGCATTTGGCGTTTTCATTGATCTCCGCAAGAAGATCGATATCGCGCATTATAAGGTCAGATTTCGTTAGCAGCGTAGCACC
>JAGDDO010000563.1 GCA_017848205.1 Oscillospiraceae bacterium
AACTTACAAAATTCGCCCCTGTTTTATATATTAATCCTGTCGGTTTACTGTGCATTACTCCATCTGATAAGTTTCTTTTCGGCTGCATCGGCCAGAACATTGAGCACGGTAATTACCACGCCGATAACGATGATACCGGCCATTACCCTGGTGTAGTCCGCATAGTCAGAATATTTTTTTATGAAAAATCCAAGTCCGCTTGTGGCACCGATCATCTCCGCCATAATGAGGATCATGAAGATCGTCGAAAGCTGAATCTTCAGCGTGCCGACTATGGCAGGAATATTGTACGGAAGAATTATTCGGAAAAGCATTGTAAGGGTAGAAACGTTCATAACCTTTGCTGAATCGATTATCCGCGTATTCATGGAGTTTACTCGGTTTATCATTCCGAGAAAAGTCGGCCAGAACATTCCGAATCCGATTACCGCAATGGAAGCTGTAGTGAAATTCGGAAGTAGTGCGATAAGGTAAGGCGTGTAAACCATCGGCGGTATAGGACTGAGAACCTTGGCTATAGGTGTGAAATCATCATTCAGTCTTTTGAACCATCCGACTATCATTCCCAGAACATTTCCAAGAACAAGAGCTATGGAAAATCCAGCGCCGAGAATAAACAGTGAGTGGCCTATTCCCTGAAGGATAAGCTGCCGGTCATTCCAGAAAACCTGAAACACATTTTCCAGCGGCGGTTCAAACACAGGATTGCCTGCATTCAGTATACGAAACAGGACTTCCCATAAGATAAGAGCACCAAATATCATAAGTGCAATGTCCGGATGATTTTCACCCTTTACTGAAACAGTCTTTGCGATGAAATAGATCCACATAAGAACTACTGCGGTAAGATAGACACTTTTTTCTGCGATTTCTGTCTTACCCGGAATAAATGAAACTATAACTGTAAGTGCCGCAAACACGGTTATCAGAAGAGTTTTAAGCAGGACCTTTCTGAGAAACGGCGGAGCTTTTTCCGGAGGTACCGGTATTGATCTGGTATCTGTCATATAAGAAGTCCTCCCCGTTCTCAGGTGTCGTATTTTTCCGAAAATTCCTTAAGCGCCTTATAGTCCGCGTCATCCGGATATTCATTCAGGATATCTTCAAGAGCGCTCCTGAAGATTTCTGTGTTTATGCCTCCGGATACATCGGCATCCTTTATGATGTCTTCGCCGATGAGATAGGCTGAAAAGTCGATTATACGCTGTTTTGCAGGAGCAGGACTGTAACGTGATGCGTAGTCTCCGTAAAGCGCTTCCTCAACATATTCCTTTGTCTGACCGGTCTGGGCAACCATTATGTCTATGGCCTTGTCATGGTCATTGAGGATGAGTTTGTATGCCCTGATAAGTCCTCTGTGATAAGCTTCAAGAGCGTCGTGCTTTTCGTTTATTACCTTTGAAGTCGTGGTCTGGCGGCAGCACGGATAGTACGGATCAATATCGCCGACCTTGATGCCGCATTCAAGCCCGAAGTTCTTTGCTGTCTGAACGCCGTCAGCAGTGATATATCCCACATCGACCTGTCCCTTTGATACTGCCTGAACTATGGCTGTGTCGTCATTAAGGTAATCTATTTCAATATCCTTTTCAGGAACTATTCCTTTTTCACGAAGCTTTGCTCTGATAATGTTGTCACCGGTGTAGCTTCTTGCCGAAGCCCACTTCTTTCCCTTCCAGCCGCTAAGATCAGCGAACTGTGCTGTGTTTTCAGGCTTTGTGATGATAGCTCCGCCTTCCTGCGCGGATCCGCCGAAGATCACAAGATCCTGTCCCTCGGCTATAAACTGGAGCTGAAGTGTGATACCCACCGGTACAACATCAACCTTGTCAACAGAAAGTGCTGTAAGTGCATCTGCCACCGACTGTATAACGTTACAGTTTACAGTAACACCTTCTTCTTCAAAGTAACCCTGGTCATATGCGACCGTTGTCAGAGCTGATTTAATTGACGAAGGAAACCACGCTACTTCAAGGGTTCCGACGTTTTCCTTCTTTTCATGTGCTCCATCTTCCGGAGCGTTGTATGATGATCCGTTATTTACTACTGCAGTTTCTTCAGTTTTCTGCTCTGTCTGCTGCCCGCATGAGGTAAGTAACAATACCGGAAGTACTGCCGCGGCAGCAGAAGAAATAATTCTTTTTGCAAATCTGCTGATACTTTTCATTAATAATTTCCTCTCGCTTTCCCGGGATACACTGATTTCCGCGCGGGGAGAATGCGGGGATTCACCCCGTGCCCCACGCTGTTTTATGAACAGATCAGCGTTCCCCTTTATTTCCCGAATACTCCCGTTTAAGATCCTTCCGAAATGATTCTGCCGTTAAATACCCGGAGAATCTGTTTCAGGGAGCCCTGTAATGTAGTGATAAGGACTTTTGCCGTACCACTGTTCCTGATACGGGAGTTTTGTGTGTGCTGAAAGATTTTTAGCATAGTTTTTGTTTTTGAGTGTACGTTCAATACGCCTTGCAAGTGAGTAGGCTCCTGCAAAGCCGAAATAGGTAAATCTCTGTGCGAACAGTGTAAGTGAAGGCACACCTGCCTTTACAAGCCATACACCAACTGAAGGATGTGAAATGGCGATATCCGGCTTAAGTTTGTACACCATGTTGATAAGCTCGTTGGCCTGTGTGGATACGGAATTCTGAACGTCACCGATCTTTTCCTCGATCTCGCCGAAGAGCTTGTCACCGAATTCGTCGTAGTTGAAGTTACGGAAACCTACGACCTTAAGACCGATCTCGTCGGCAAGAAGACCTGTTGCACCGATTCTGAGGAATCCGCCGCTTATGAGCACCTTTTTGCCTTCAACGTTTCTGCGGATAGGTTCAAGAGCCTTTCTGAGCTTTTCCTCCTCATACTTAAGAAGCTTTTCCGCTTCCTTTTCAAGTCCGAAGAATGCAGCTATTTCAGTAACGAACTTCTTCGTCTGCTCGGTTCCGATCGGAATAGTCGGAAGGATGTACGGAATATTGAACTCGCGCTTCAGGAATTCAAGGAAGTAAACGTCGTGTACGTGACAGAAGCTTACATTCAGAGCTGTTTCTGTGATGAATCTCCAGTCGTCAGGCTCCTTGAATTCAACGAAGATCTGTACATTGAGTCCGAGAGCTTCGAGAAGTCTGCGGATTTCCTTCTCATCGCCCGGTCCGATAGACCATGCGTTGTAGAGGTTGACTGTACGTGCCTTCTTTGCTTCATAAGCCTTTTTCTTGAGTTCGTAATTTGGATCGTTCTCGCTGAAAGGTGTGTAGTCGATGTATTTTTTCGGTTCAAATCCGAAACGGTGAAGTATTCCGTGATAAACAACATCGTAGGCTGACGAGAATACCTTGGCACCGAATCCCGGACAGTGAAGCGGAACTACAGTTGCAGTTACTTCCTCCTGAGCATGGTTTACAACGCTTTCGACATCGTCTCCGATAACGCCCGGAGCGCATGTATTACAGACAAAAATAGCTGTAGGATGAAAACGTCTGTCTGCTTCGATGATCGTCTTGTAGAGCTTGTCGTTACCGCCGTTGATAACGTCGTATTCATCAAGATTGGTGCTGAACCATCTTGCGCCTTCCATTTTTACGCCTCTGGCTGCGCCGAACTGCTTGATGCTGAAGTCAACACCGTGTGACTGTGAACCGCATCCCACCGGACCGTGCATGATAACAACGGAATCCTTTGTTGAGAATGAAATAAGTGTGGAAACACCCATCTGGCAGAACATCGCCTGTGTGAAGCTTCGGTCGCATCGTCCGAGACATCCTGCACATGAACCTTTTCTCAGATCGCTTGTACATCCGCCGAATGCATATGCTGTTGCACGCTGTTTCTCTCTCGGATTAGGGACCTGAACATCATAATTAACGTCAAATTTCATTTATGCTTACCTCCCTGAAACCTGTCCTGTAATAAGATCTTCCAGCAGCGCAAGACCGCCGTTGAATCCGGCATATGTATGGTTTATAATGATCCTGCTTATAACAGGGAATGATGTATTGAGGAAATTGCCTCCGAGCACCTGTGAAAGCTTTCTGTCAATGGTGCTTCCGAGAACAAATACCGGTGAAAGTGTATCGAAGTATGTTTCAGAACGGAACTGCGGTCTGTTCTGAGTGATGTACTGCTGAATTTTGAACGTGTCTGTTTCAAACACAAGTTCAGGACGGTTTGAGAACTCCTCTGCTTCAAAGCGTTCTCTGATGATCTGCTTCTGAGGTTCGCTTAAGTCATCGGTTATGAAAATGTACTCAGGAAGCCAGCCGATCTCGTTGTCAAGGTAAAGCGCATAGGAAAGTGCTTCAGTTGAATTGTTTATGACCACTGCGTAGTTCTGGAAGTCAGTATCTGCAATAACGTCACTTGCGCGGTCAACGAACTGATAGTATCTGCTTACTTCACCTTCAAGAGCCTTCTCTGCTTCTTCCTTGTCTATTCCAAGTTTTTCTGCGATTTCAAGCACGAATTTCACTGTTGCCTCGCTGCCCACCGGAAGGTTTGTGATATGATAGTCTATGCCGTGCTTCTGTTTTGCGGCCTTTGCGGCACGTATGCCGTACAGAGGTGAAAAGAGAATGTTAAGCGATGCTGCTCCGGCATTTCTTACATCTTCTATTGTCTGGTCGGCAGTAAAGAATGTTGTAGCCTCAACTCCGATCAGTTTCAGTACACGGCGTATTTCCTCAAGGTCGCCTCTGAAGAACGGATCGTATGCCGGAACAAGTCCGAGAAGGTTTACACGTTTAGGATCCTTCTTTTCTTTGACAGTGATAAACTGTTTGAAAAGTTCAGTCATAACGCTGTCATAACCGTGGTATGAATTGCCCTTGAATCCGCCTGTATCAACGTAGACAAGCGGATTCTCCGGACGTTCCGTTTCATTTATGACTGATTCGACGTCATCACCGATAAGGTCTGTCATGCAGCTTGTAACAACAACGAAAAGATCGCCGTCCATTACTTCATAAGCTGCTTCTATTTCCTTTTTCAGACGTTCGGCACCGCCGAAAACTATCTCACGTTCACTTACGTTCGAGCTCGGAAGTGAGGCACCCCCGCAGTATCCGACGCCCAGATATCCGCCGAATCCGAATGAATTGGTAAGCTGTCCGCCGCAGCCCTGTGCTCCGTGGATTATCGGAATGACACGCGGCAGAGATGTCAGTGTAGCAAGAGCACCGCCCAGCATACATGAAAATCTTGGTCTTTCTATAAATGACATATAAACACTCCTTGGATCATATCAGTTCTTTTGGCTTGTCAAACAGAGTTGTACTGATATATCTTTCTCCTGTATCAGGGAGAAGCACTACTACCCTCTTGTTTTCGTTTTCTTTACGCTTTGCTATCTGAACGGCGGCAAAAAGTGCAGCGCCTGAAGATATGCCGACAAGGAGTCCTTCCGTTCTTGCAGCTTCACGCGCAGTTTCCAGTGCTTCCTTGTTCTTTACACGGTATATCTCATCGATAACAGTTCTGTCAAGTACGTTCGGAATAAATCCGGCGCCGATGCCCTGAATGACGTGGCTTCCCGGAGCTTCACCGGACAGTACCGAGGAATCGTATGGCTCCACCGCAACTATCTTTACGTCCGGGTTAGCTTCCTTAAGTGCCCTGCCCACACCTGTGATAGTACCGCCTGATCCGACGCCTGCAACAAAGTAATCTATTTTTCCGTCCGTATCACGGAGTATCTCCTGCGCAGTTGTTTTTGTATGGATCTCCGGATTTGCCGGATTGTCGAACTGATGAAGAATGAGTGAATTCTCAATAAGTGAATTAAGTTCCTCAGCCTTTCTGATAGCTCCCTTCATACCATCGGTCGCTGGTGTAAGAACCAGTTCCGCACCGAGCTGAGAAACAAGTCTTCTTCTTTCCACCGACATGCTCTCCGGCATCGTGAGTATAAGGCGGTATCCTTTTACCGCAGCTACGAAGGCAAGTCCTATTCCCGTATTTCCGCTTGTAGGTTCGATAAGAGTCGTTCCCGGATTTATCTTCCCGCTTTTCTCAGCGTCTTCGATCATTGAAAGTGCTATACGGTCCTTTACGCTTCCGAGAGGATTGAAAGCTTCCACCTTTGCAACGAGTTCAGCATGGAGCTTTCCGTCGTATACACGCTGTACTTTTACCAGCGGCGTATTTCCAATTAATTCTGTAAGATTTTCGGCAATGTTCGCCATTGTATTGACCTCTTTTCCAGATATTTTTCTATCTTCGTCAGTATCATATCAACAGCAGCACCCGGCATTTCAAAGTATGTCTGATGCTGGTACTCGAAAAATCTCTGCATCCTGCTCCCTATACGGGATGCAATAATATACTGACATTCACTGACAGCAGAAAGTCTTTCTTCAGCTTTCTCATGCTGTCCGCTGCATTCCCCTGTTTCGTTTTCAAATGTGATAATTTCTTCGGCTGACCATTCTCCGTCAGCCAGTCTGTAAATAATGATCTGCGGAGCTGAACCAAAATGTGAATTGACTGATGCTCCGTCAGTTGTCGCGATAGCCACACGGCAGGTCATAACAGCTCTCCTTTGTACGTATTATTTGTTTATCAGGTCCTCGTATAGTTAAACTTAATACGCATGGCTATACTCTTTAGCATAAAAGAATCCTCCTTGTCTTTGACGCATCTGAATTGTTTCCGGACGCGTCGGGTACGTTCTTAAGTATAACGCATGTTTTGATTCCTGTCTAATTATTCTTTTTTAGAAAGGGTTATAGGAAAAACGAATTATCACGCAGGATTCACAGAATTTCGGTAATAAGCTCTTAGCTATAGATTCAGTCTATAGCTAACGATAACAAAGTGATATTGGTCAGATTATTGACTTTACATATAGGTCAGGGTTATAATAAATAGCAGACTAAACATACCAAACCTATAGAACAAATTAAATGCATGGATCCGGTCTACCCGGTTTCATGCGCCGTCGTTATGACGGATTGTTTTAAAAGAAAGCAATTAAAGTTTCTTAAAAAGGCGAAGCCCCCCAAACATTTCCCCTTTATTATGAAACTGCAGCTTTCAGAAATCAAAACCATTTCCGGAACACATATGATCTCCGGAACGAGGAATACGGCCTCACCTCCGTCTTCCTTATATGTCTGCGGCTTAAAGCCGCTTTAAAATTCATCTCATACAGGAGTGATAGGATGACAAACAGGATATCCTCTTCAGTAAACATTATTATTTCTGCATTTCTTCTTGCAGCAGTCAACACTTTCTGCAAACCGTGTCACGGACTTATGACTATGCCCTGTGAACGCAGCACGCGTATAGCATGCGTAGCTCTGGCAGTGATAATCGCGGCAAGTATACTCCGCTTCTTTTTAAAAAAAGGCGCACAGGCAGCTGCAGTTGTAATAACAGTATTAAGCAGCATACTGCTCATACTTGCACCTGTGCTTGGAAAATGCAAAGCAGCATTTATGTCATGCAATCAGAAGACATTTCCCGCATTAAGAACAGGCGGCATATTTATTATAGTACTTACAGTGATATTTGCCCTCACAGGACTTGTAAACACATATCTTAAAAAAGATGCAGTAAATGCATAACACTTAAGTAAACATTGATTAAACCGGAAATCCGGATTCGCATCGGAGCCCCGCACTGATTTAAGAATAAATCAGCGTTATCATAAATAAACGGAGTGAGATCAGTTTGAAAAAAAAAATAATGGCGGTGGCAGTGCTCAGCATCATGCTCACCGGCTGCGGAAGCATGGAACAGACTGCTGTTCAGAATGATGCTGCGGAAACTTCCGCATTTTCAGAAACAGCGGCATCATCCGCCGAATCAACTATAAAGGAAGAAACCACAGCTCTTTCAGAAACTTCGGTTTCAGAAGCAGTGACGTCGGAAACAACAGGTGCGGAAACATCAGTATCATCTGCTTCAGAATCTCAGAACACAGAAGTGCCTGAAACAGAAGCGGACAAAGCGGAGGAAAAAGACGTCAACGAAACAGCAGCTGAAACAGAAGTACCGCAGGCCGAAGAAACCGTTCCGATAACTGAAGCCGCCGAAGAAAGATTCTATGGCGTTCTTATCGATGCAGACTGCAGCGATTTTGAAGATCCGCCGGCTCACGATCTTCCGTGTATGCTCATGGACGGATGCCGTGCAAGCGGATACGGTATCGACATCCTTAAAGATGACGGTACCTGGGTATTTTATATGTTTGACCAGAAAGGGCAGGAACTTACGCTTGATTACCTGCTGAAAACCAAACGTAATGACAATCTTTATGCATATGTAACAGGGAAATTTGAGGGTGGTGTGATCAGAGTGACGGGTCTTGAAGAAGCACCGTACTGATCATTCCGGGGTATTTGATATGCAGATCGGCAAATGTAGTTTACAGATCTGCAGGGCACTATAATTCATCAGGAGGAACACAAAAATGTTAAACAAATTCTCAGAAAAAATCAAAGCTTTTGCCTTTGCATCAGTACTCGCATCTTCACTTTTTACAGTACCTGCTGTTTCAGCAGCAGAAGAAGAAAACTCAGAAAATTTAGTTACACCTTACAGTGATCTCTGGACAGGAAACATTTCTGTTAAAGTCGGAGAACCTGTAAAGTGGTATGTAGATGTTCCGGAGGATGTAACTCCTAAGGGATGCGGCGGTACCATCAAGATTCCTGGTCTTGGATGGGGCACAGACACTCACAACAAGGAAGAGGGACATCTTGTTCTCAAACAGGGTGAAAACTTCGTTTACGAGTTCACGCCGTCCGAAACCGGAGACATTCTCTTTACATGCTGGATGGGTTCAGGATGCCACTACACTTTCATTCACGTTACCGAAGACGGTACCTATTCACTGCAGAAGCCGGGTGACGCCGAAAACATAAATGCTGTACGTGACGGCGATAACATAAATGTAAGCTTCAGTGCACCGGCAAACCCTGACAATGTAACAGTCAGAGGCTACAAGGTATCAGCAGTTGCCGATGACGGATCAAAAGTAAGCGCATCAGGTACTGAAAGCCCGATCGTTCTTAAAAATGCAGACAAGAGCAAAAAATATACGATAAGTGTTATAATACTCAGCAATGCAGGCAAAAGTGCAGGAACTGAAACCATCACACTTGATGCTGAAGTATCCGGTGCTGAAGCAGGTGTTCCCGACGCACTAGACGGTCAGAAGGCAGCAGCCGCTCCGGAAGTAACAACAGCTTCTGCAGAAACGACAACAGCAGCCGTGACAGAATCACCGGCAGAAACGACTTCAGAAACAACTCCGGCAGAAGTAACCACAACAACTGAAGGTACAACTGCTGTTACAACTACCGAAGCTGCCGAACAGACTACTTCCGCTCAGACAA
>JAGDDO010000564.1 GCA_017848205.1 Oscillospiraceae bacterium
CAAGGTCGCCTGTTTTTAAGTCAGTTTCTGATGCATTAGCAACGACATTTGTTTGGCTGAGTGCTGTTCCGCTGCTGTTATTCAATGAAAGCGGAAGCCCCGTCTGGTTAAGTGCAATTAAACCTGCAATAAAAAGCTTTAAATATTTTCTTTTCATTGTTATCCCCCTGTAATAATTTGTTTTAAAATCTTTATACAGTAATTATACAACATACAAACTCCAGATTCAATTATAACGCTGAAATTTGTATGAATCACTAAAAAAGATTTGTATTATAATCCTGAATTGAAATATTTCACATTTTCAAATTTTCTTCTGCTTTTCCAGACAGAATAAAGCATTCTTTTTCTGTTGACGCAAGAGCTTACTGATGTTAAAATAGTATAGTAACTTCACAGATAACAGTATCAGGGAAACGCTGATTTATTCATAAATCAGCGTGGGACTCCGGGGCGAATCCGGATTTCCGGTTTAGTCAGTGTTTCCTTAGAAAAAACGGAGAAATGATAATGAATAAACTTGTAGTCATAGCAGGACCGACAGCATCCGGAAAAAGCGGACTGGGAATTGATCTTGCTTTAAAATACAATGCGGAAATAGTTTCGGCCGATTCAAGACAGGTGTTCAAAGGCCTTGACATCGGTTCAGGCAAGGTAACACCGGAGGAAACGCAGGGCGTTCCGCACTGGCTTCTTGATGTTGCAGAGCCCAACGACTTCTTCTCGGTAAAGGATTTTCAGAAACTGGCATACAGCTCAATAGATGACATTCTCTCACGCAGAGTAAAGGCATTTATGGTCGGAGGTACCGGTCTTTACGTAAACTCGGTTGCGGACGGATATAATCTGACAGGAAAGCAGATCGATCCGGAACTGAGAAATGAGGTTGCTTCGAAATCAATTGAGGAGCTTATTTCATTCCTGAAGGAAAAGAATCCGGAAGTTCTGAAAAAGCTTGATCTTTGCAATAAAAGGCGAATTGAACGTGCCGTTGAGCGGGTGATCCTGGGTAATACCGATGAGCCGGAAAACACTCCGAGGTATGAAACACTTATTCTCGGAACGAACTGGCCGCGGGATGTGCTCTATGAACGTATAAAAAAACGTCTCGACATGCGTTTTGAAGAGCAGAATATGATAGATGAGATCGTGAAACTGCGTGAGAACGGCGCAACTGACGAATTTCTGTACGCCCTTGGCCTTGAGTACCGGTACATACTCATGTACTTAAGAAACGAGTTCGACAGCTTCGAAGCATTTTACGAAAAACTCTTCATGGAAATCCGTCATCTCGCCAAGGAGCAGATGACCTGGTTCCGGAAAAGAAAAGACATGCACTGGCTCGACATGACCGCCGATCCGTTTAACGAAGCATGTTCTCTTATCGATGAGTTTTACGGTGAAAAGACAGGTGAATGATATTGATACGCAGACATATAGTCTTTTACGGCAGTGTACAGGGCGTTGGCTTCCGCTATCGTGCCCGCAATGCCGCTGAACATTTCGGCTGTACCGGCTGGGTACACAACGAATGGGACGGAAGCGTGAGCATGGAAATACAGGGCACTGAAGAACAGATAGATGAAGTTATAA
>JAGDDO010000565.1 GCA_017848205.1 Oscillospiraceae bacterium
ACATCAGTCTGTTACAACGGAACAAAGATCAACATCATCGACACTCCTGGCCATGCTGATTTCGGCGGCGAAGTTGAACGTGTACTCAACATGGTTGACGGTGTTCTCCTTCTCGTAGACGCAGCTGAAGGTCCTATGCCTCAGACAAGATTCGTTCTTTCCAAGGCACTTGAAATGGGACAGAAGATCATCATCGTAGTAAACAAGATCGACAAGCCGGACGCAAGACTCGATGAGATCGGCGACGAAGTTCTCGAACTCCTCATCGACCTCGACGCAAACGACGAACAGCTCGAAAGCCCTATTCTCTTCTGTTCAGGCAGAAGCGGCACTGCTTCACTCAGCCAGTACGAACCGGGCAAGGATCTTACTCCTCTCTTCGAAACTATCCTCGACTACATTCCTGCTCCGGAAGGTGACGAAAATGCTCCTCTCCAGATGCTCATCTCATCTATCGACTACAATGACTACGTAGGCCGTATCGGTATCGGACGTATTGAGAGCGGCTCTGTTAAGGTAGGTCAGAATATCACAGTCGGCGACCACTTCAATTCAAAGAAACCGTATAACGCAAAGGTAGTAAACGTTCTTCAGATCCAGGAACTCCAGAGAGTACCTGTTCAGGAAGCTACAGTGGGCGACATTGTATGGATAAGCGGTATCGAAAACATCACTATCGGCGATACTATCTGCGACGCAGCTTCAGAATTCAAGGCTCTTCCTGTTGCCAAGATCAGTGAACCTACAGTTGAAATGACATTCTCAGTAAACGACAGCCCGTTCGCAGGACGTGAAGGCAAGTTCGTAACATCACGTCAGCTCCGTGACAGACTTTTCAAGGAACTTCTCCGTGACGTTTCACTCCGTGTTGAAGAAACAGAAAACGCTGATTCATTCTCAGTATGCGGCCGCGGTGAAATGCACCTTTCAATCCTTATAGAAAACATGCGCCGTGAAGGATATGAACTTTCAGTTTCAACTCCAAGAGTTGTCCTCAAGGAAATTGACGGCGTAAAGTGCGAACCAATGGAACTCCTCGTTGTTGACGTACCGGAAGAAAGCGTCGGCGCAGTAATGGAAAAGATGGGTACAAGAAAGGCAGAAATGCTCACAATGCATCCGCAGGGAGCAAGAATGCGTCTTGAATTCTCTGTTCCTGCAAGAGGACTTTTCGGATACAAGAGCGAATTCCTTACAGATACAAAGGGCGAAGGCATCATGAGCAGCGTGTTCAACGGATATGAACCGTACAAGGGCGACATTCCGAGAAGAAAGACAGGTTCACTCATCTCATTTGAAACAGGCGAAGCAGTTACATACGGTCTTTTCAACGCACAGGAAAGAGGCGCACTCTTCATCGGTGCAGGTACTCCGGTATACGAAGGCATGATCGTAGGTGTATCACCTAAGTCAGAAGACCTTGTAGTAAACGTATGTAAGAAGAAGCACCTTTCAAACACACGTGCAAGCGGAAGCGATGACGCACTCAGACTCATCCCGTGCAGAAAGTTAAGCCTTGAGGAAAGCCTTGAATTCCTCGCAGACGACGAGCTTCTCGAGATCACACCAAAGAACATCAGAATCAGAAAGAGAATTCTTTCAAACCAGATGCGTGCAAAGGCAAAGGCCAAGATCTGATAAATCAATATAATAAATACAGCCCGCTTTCCGGATCATTGAAAAGCGGGCTGTTCCGTTTCCGTACAGCAAAAAACCGGGGCCTATTTCTACGTTAGCTCCGGTTCTTTGCTGTATATTATTATATTTTAGGATGGATCAAGAGAAATTACATGTTTGCTGCAGTATGTATAATAAGGTCGGCGCACATTTCGATGCCGAGCTTTGAACTGTTAAGGCATAGATCGTAATTGTCTTTTGCTCCCCATTTCTGTCCTGTGTTGAGATTGTAGTAGGTGGATCTTTTCTTGTCGTGTTTCCTGAGCGAAGAATATACTGTGTCAGGAGACTCGCCGTATTCGTCTATTGCTCTTTTTGCTCTTGCGTCAGAGTCGGCGTAGATGAAAACGTTAAGTACGTCATCGCGTATTTCCTTCAGAATGCTGTCTGCGCATCTTCCTACTATTACGCACGGTCCCTGTTCAGCGAGAGATTTGATGACCTCACGTTCCTCGATGAAGATCCTGTCGTTTATAGGAAGTGATGAAGCTGAACTGAGATTGTTCATCAGCGATATGCTGTACAGGAGGCTGTTTGCTGCGGTTTCGTCAGCGTTTTTGACATCGTCAGCTGACATATTCAGTTTTTCGGCTGCCATGTGCAGTATTTCCTTGTTGTAGAACGGAATTCCGAGTTTTTCTGAGATCAGTTTACCAACGGTTCTTCCGCCGCTGGCGTATTCCCTGCCGATAGTGATGATCCTGATTTTCTCCATATCTGTTTTTCCTCCGTTTTCTCTTCCTTGATATACTGATATTATAGTTTATTTTCACCATTTTGTCAACAGTGTTTCGGAAAAATATATTGAAATTTCATAATTTAGATAAGTGGGTGTCGCTTAATCAGATATTACCTCCTAATGCGCGGAAAATTGTATAGGCCAGCATTCCGAGCATGACCAGAGCCATGAGAGGTGATGAAAGATAGATCCAGAACTTTTTCCCTTCTGTTATTTCCGGATTTTTCTCTTCAAGAACGAAGCTGTCATTGTGATATACTATTTCGAGAATGAAAAATACTAGCCAGATAACAAGAAATGTGAGAATACCCATACCAATAAAAAAGAGAAGCAGGAAAAACAGAGGGTGTTCAAGCATCAGTTCGTAGGAATCGGCGGTTGTGATCTCTGTTGTGGAAAGGCCTGCCGATCCCACCAGTATGGTCATGAACGAACCTATTGAGTTGATCACAAAATGAACTATCATTGAAGGAATGATCGATTTTGTTTTTTCAAACAGGAAGCATGAGAAGAAGCCCATGACCGATGCAAACAGGAACTGCGGATAGTTTCCGTGCCAGATGCCGAAGGTAAGTCCGCAGACTATCATCATACTCCAGGTGCCGTGATTTCTTACATTTCTGTACAGTGTTCCGCGGAAGAACAGTTCTTCGAATATCGGTGCAAACACCGGTGCGGATAAAAGAATGGTGATAATACCGAGAGCCGAGTTGTCGGAACTCATATCTGCTTCCGACAGTTCCGCACCTGAAAATGTCTCCACGATTATGAAGATCAGTGACGACAGCATGGCGGCTGCGTAGGCGGCACCGATGGTCAGAAAGATCCATTTGGCTGTCCAGCCGGGCGAAGTCACAGGTTTCCGGAAGCATTCGGATATCTTCACTTCACGTTCTCCGTTGTACAGAAGTTTGTTGATGATAAAGATAAGCGAAAATCCTATCGGATAAAGTAGTACGTAGAATAAGAGAGTTTCGACATTTCGGAAAAGGTCTTTGTCAGCCGGATCTATGAAATTTCTGGTCAGCGGCTTAAGAACAGCAGCTATTCCGAAGTACAGTGCCCAGAAGACAAACATAAGTACGGCGTTTATCGCAGAATCCCGTCTTAATTCTTTTTTCAGTTCTGTCTTTGTTTCGTTTAACGGATTCAGTTCCATTGCTATCTCCTTTGTTAATTATTCTAAGGAAACACTGATCAAATCGGAAATCCGGCTTCGCCGGATTTCCGAAGGTGGGATTTGCGGGGCTTCGCCCCGGCCCCCCACGCTGATTTATGAATAAATCAGCGTTTCCTTTTGGATACTTAAAGTTTCTTATACAGTTATTATACTGCAAAAACGTAAAATAATCAACAAAGGAATACAGGAAAGTCGCTGATCCGCAGGTATAAAATTATCGCCGCAGTTACCCGGAAAGAATAACTGCGGCGATATTATTTAAATGGAGTGATCAGAAGCTTGTGATAACTTTTGAGATGAACTGACGGCATGTTGCAAGGTCGGTGAGGTCAAAAGCCCCGTCCTTGTTTACGTCGGCAGCTTTTGTGGCTGCAGCATCGCTGAATTTCTTGCGGTCAACGAGATTGATAGCCATTGTGCTTAAATCTGTAATGTCGACCTTGCCGTCGTTGTTTACGTCACCGAGCATGTATTCCTCTGCCGGATCAGGTGACGGGGACGGCTCCTCAGTCGGTTCCGGATCGTTTACCGGTGCTGATGCAGACGGGATAAGGGTGTATTCCCAGTTGTACACCTTGTTTGACGGCAGCTGATACTGACCGAGAGTACCAGGACCGCAGGTAGCTGTACCGGTACCCATTGAACCGTAGTTGATGCCGAGTATGGTCTCATTGCGAGGTGTGAGCTCGTAAACGTGGTTGGTTGAATTGATGTCATCAGGTGTGAAGTGGAGAGCCTGTGCTTCAAGCGGACTTGTGGCTTCGACCTTGAGTGAAGCACCTGTCTTTGCGTTGCTTACTTCGATCCATCTTACGTCAGTAAGGTTGCCTGAGTCGTCTGTCTTCATGTACGGGAAGAACATGTCTGAAACCGTGCTGTTCCATACGCCCTTTCTTCCGCATGATTTTCTGTCGTTGAATGTCTCGACAGGGCCGTTTCCGTA
>JAGDDO010000566.1 GCA_017848205.1 Oscillospiraceae bacterium
ACTCTCGCTGGACTTCCTACGGCTATCATGTTTTCGGGAATATCCTTAGTGACCACCGAGCCAGCACCAATCACAGCATTATCTCCGATAGTCACGCCAGCAAGAACAGTTGAATTTGATCCGATCCACACATTATTACCGATGTGAATGGGTTTCGGTATCAGGTCGTGGCGTTCTTCAGGGAGAATTCCGTGGTTCAGCGTTGCAAGCACCGTATTGTGACCGATCAGTACTCCGTCACCGATATAGATGCCGCCCTGATCCTGAAACTTACAGCCTGAATTTATAAACACGTTCCTGCCGAGATGAATGTTATTTCCGCAGTCGGCGTTGAACGGAGGAAACAGTCCGACTTCAACCGGCTCACCGATAAGCTCCGACATCAATGCATTGATCTCGTCGGGAGTGTGGTAATGATTGTTGATCTCCATTGTGATCCGGATCGCTTCCTGACTGAGCCTGTGCATCGTCTGATGAATACCGGATTCCGCCGTGACCTTTTTTCCGCTGTTCATGAAGTCAATGAATTCTTTTGTTGTCATGGTTGTTTACTCCTCAGGTATTTCTTGTTGTATTCATTATAACAAGGCTTTTTGGAAATAGCAAATACCTATAATGAATATGTTATTATGCTATGCAGTTATAGAAATGTATTCTCTATTTAAAGAAATAACCTCGATAAAGATAAATTCATTGCATATTTTCCGGAAGCACCGTCTATAGCCGAATTTGTCTACGAAGCATATGACAGGGGAGATGATATCATTTGTCAGTGTGAATACGGACAGAGCAGAAGCGCCGGAACTGCCGCTGCAATACTTGAGCACTTTGAAAGCAGGGGAATAACTATATATACTGACTACAGATATTATCCTAATCAGGTTATCTATCACAAGATATTTGACGAACTGGAAAAGGTGAATTTTTATCGCCTGAATAAAGCTGTGACTTGATTTATGAGCAGTTATTTTGTATAATTATAGTAAATGTTATGAAAAATTATTTTATACATACAGGAGGTTTACTATGGAAAAAACAGAAAAGGCGAAGGAACTGTTCTCACAGAAATGTCACTGCTCTCAGGCAGTACTCGCATCATTTGCTGATGAACTTGGCATCAGTGAAGAAACAGCGCTCAGACTCGGAGCATGTTTCGGAGGCGGAATGCGTAAGGGAGAAGTATGCGGAGCGTGTACCGGCGCACTGATGGCGCTCGGTCTGAAATATGGAATGACAACTGTCGGCGATACGGAAAAGCAGCGCACTGCTGATGAATATGCAAAACGTTTTATGACTGAGTTTGCAAAGCAGAACGGATCATATCTTTGCCGTGAACTTCTGAAATGTGATCTTTCCAACGAAGAAGAAAGACAGTACGCAAAAGAACACGGAGTGATCAGAGCAGTCTGTCCGAAGCTCATCGAAAATGCTGTTATTATGGCTGAACAGATGATGAAAGAGTCTTAATGCCGACCGGCGTGTACTTAAACGATTCATTTTACCAGAGAACAATCAGATATCAGAACAGGAGAAGACAAAAATGACGCTTGAAACAGAAAGACTGATTCTGCGGCGCTGGGAGGAAAGCGATGCGGAAAGTATGTATGAATACGCCAAAGATCCGGATGTGGGACCGATCGCCGGCTGGCCGGCACATCAAAATACAGAGGAAAGCCGTTATGTGATCAGAAATGTTTTAAACGGCAAAGAGGCTTATGCCATCTGTCTGAAAACTGATAACCGTGCGATCGGCGCAATTGAACTGAAACTGAATGGTCATTCCGATATGACGGAACGTGATGATGAATGTGAACTTGGATACTGGCTTGGAAAGCCGTTCTGGGGACAGGGTATCACGCCGGAAGCCGCAAGGGTACTGATCCGTCGGGCCTTCATGGAACTGGGAATGACGAAGATATGGTGCGGTTACTATGAAGGCAACATAAAATCGAAGCGGGTACAGGAAAAGGCAGGGTTTCGCTATCAGTGGAAAGCAGAGGACGTTGATGTGCCGCTGATGCATGAAAAGCGTACCGGGCATGTAAGTTCGCTGACCAGAGACCAGTGGCAGTGGGACAGAATGTATGAAGCGGCATTAGCGGTAAGAAATGAACGCAGGATATCAGGCTATGTCACATGCGGAGAGGTTTCAGCCGCCGTTTTATCTGCGAGCGGCAGGATCTACACGGGTGTATGTATCGACACATGTTCCACACTTGGAATCTGTGCAGAGCGAAATGACATTTTTAATATGATCACGAACGGCGAGCAGGAAATAGCGAAAGTCATTGCCGTTCTGCCTGACGGTTCCAGCGGTGCACCGTGCGGAGCCTGCAGGGAACTTATGGTACAGTTGATGCCGGATAAATACAAGGACATCGAGATCATGATGGATCACAGGAAAGAACGTATAATTACTCTTGGAGAACTTACACCAGAGTGGTGGATTCAAGGTTAAGGAAACGCTGATTTATTCATAAATCAGCGTAGGGGACCGGGGCGAAGCCTGCAAATTCACCTTCCGGAAATCCGGCGAAGACGTTGAATCGCTTCGTCCTTCGTATGACTATGCTTCAATGCAGGAGGAGCAGATAAAGGTTGAACAGAAGATCCGTAAACTGAAGCATGCTGTAAATGTATTATTTTTATGAGGTAAAAGAATGAGATACCGGTGATTTTCTGACGGACAAATAAAGACAAGAAAAATCGGGAAAGATATTCGTCAGTGTGGTAAGATAGAATCACAGCAGGCGAAGGGAGAAAGAACAATATGGAGTGGATGAGGATAATAGGCGATTCGATTCAGTATATTGAGGATCATATCACTGAAGGTGTTACGGCAGATGATGCGGCGAAAGCTGTGGGTGTGTCTCCGTTCTATTTTCAGAAAGGATTTGCTATGCTCTGCGGATTCAGCGCTGCGGAATATATACGTAACAGAAGACTGGCTCTTGCAGGAAATGATCTTCTGATAACTGATGATAAGATAATCGATATTGCCATGAAATACGGGTACGACTCTCCGGATAGTTTTACCAAAGCTTTTACAAGATTCCACGGCGTTTCACCTTCATCCGTGCGCAGGGATGAGGTGCTTCTCAAGACCTTTGCTCCGCTGAAACTGAAGCTGTCATTAGAAGGAGGATATCTCATGGATTACAAGAGTATTAAGAAGGACGCTTTTACAGTTCTCGCAAACGCAAAGAAGTTTTCGTACGAAGGTGCAAAGGAAGCTGTTCCGCAGTTCTGGCAGGAACATTACACTGCAGGCTGCGGAAAATACGTAATGGGGATGTACGGTATCAATATCGACACCGCTATGGGCAGGGAAAATTTTGAATACCTTATCGCAGATCCGTATGATCCGGAAAAGGAAGTGCCGGAGGGATTAG
>JAGDDO010000567.1 GCA_017848205.1 Oscillospiraceae bacterium
CAGTGGTTCTTGCCTTGTCTCCTCTTGCAAATCTTTCGGTGATCTCTTCAGGTGAAAAGTCCATTTCGTAGGAGGACGAGTTCTTCACCGTGATCTTTACATTTCCGTTTACCTTTTCAAGCTTTGCAAACACTCTTGTGCCGCTCATGGAATACTTCAGCGCGTTGTCAAGAATGTTTTGGAGCACACGGTACATTTTCTTTCCTTCCGCATCGATAATTGCTGAATCGGCTTTTATTTCAGTCTTTATCTCGCGTCCGTATCTTTCCTGTTTGTCGCTCATGTCAGCCAGCACCTGGTTCATGAGTATAACTGCATCGAGACGTTCTATGTTTACGTCCGTGCTGCTCGTCGCCTTGGCAAGATCAAACACGTCGGAAACTATGTTGCGTAATCTGTCCGTCTTCTGCTCCAGAACTGCAACGTAATCCATGGCAGCCGGCGGGAGTTCTTCCCTTGACAGCAGATCAACGTAGCTGATTATTGAGGTCAGCGGTGTTTTCAGATCGTGTGAAACGTTGGTAACAAGTTCGATCTTCATTCGCTCCGAACGTATCTGTTCCTCGACTGCCGTCTGTATACCGTCTGAAATGCAGTTTAAACGTGTTGCCATACCGTAGGTGACTGACGTTTTTGATGTGATCTTCGGTGTGTAGTCTCCCGAACTTATACCGGTTATCTGTCTGCTCAGATCATTAAGCTCCTTCAGGTCCTTCATGCTCTCGTATACATACAGTGCAAGTATGATCACCGCAGCAATCGGTATTATAAGGAACTGACGTGTGAGTATGCTTATAACCACTGCAATTATACCGGCGGCAACCGCCTCTGCAACTCTTATGAAAAAGCGTATCGTGAAAGCTTCGTTTCTTGACATCCATATGTTTCCTATAATATCTTTCATTCCTGAAATCATCTTTTTGAAAGCACTGGTCACAAGGAACGTATCTGTGACCTTTTTGCATTTAAACCTGTTGACAACCGTATCAACAGAAGCAACAGCTACCATATAAAGTGCTGTAAGTCCGATGCTTGCAACGCTCTTTACTAAAATATTGTTCATTCCGTAGCGGTGGAAGCTGCGGATAAATTCATAGGCAAAACCCGGAGCCAGGATCACAAATATGAACGGAACAATGAATCCGGTGATCATGAACAGCTCGCCGTAAATATTATCCCTTGTTCTCATCACGAACTTTCCGGCCTTTTCATCATATCCGCCTGCCGCGATTATGTAAATGCCGAACATTCCCGACAGAGCAAGTACCGCAAGCGACGTCATCAGCTTCTGGAACCATTCCGCTTCACGCTTCTCCGATTCAACGAGATATTTCTCGTACTCATCCACAAGCTTCTGGACCGGATAGATCTTTACACTTGCGATACATGAGTTTTTCAGTTCTGTATTCTGCATGTCAATCGGTTCGGCAGCGTCAAAGCTCGGATAGTCACTGTCATTGTACATCTGCGGTATAGGAACTGTACCGTCACGGTTTATGTAGATTCTCGCACCAAGGTCATCATAGTAGTACTTAAGACCTGAGGTGTCGTAGTCATAAACTGCATATCCCCTGCCGTTGCAGTAGTAGTAGTACATACCCTTCGTATTGGTATAACCGCGGCAGTCCATAAAACTGAGTCCCGGGATCAGTGATGTGGCGTATTCATTGTACGAATGGTTTTCACCGTCACGTTCAAGGGTCATCTCGTACAGATATTTACTGTTTACATCAGCTGTTTCCCCGCCGTTGCCTGCAACAGTCTTTCCGCCGACTTTCATCACATATCTGTAATTTTCCGATTCAGGTGCTACAAGCTTGCCGTTTCTGTCCACTATTCCCGCATTATACATTTCCGACTGCAGCGATGACCTGAAATATTCATTTCCCTTTATTTCACCGTTCGCATCGATATTCGCTTCATACATATGAAGTATGAGCCACAGCTTGCCGGAAAGATCGGTCGTATCGGCATAGCGGTCAGAAACGCCGTATCCGTAGACTGAGTCTTCCTGCATGTCTTCATATTTCATATAGTTGAACATCCCGTCCACAGCGGTATATGCCGACAGAAACGCCAGCACCATCGCGATGACGACTGCTATTTCTCTTGTTATCTTCTTTTTAAGGAAGTTCATTTCCTACCCTCCAGGAATTTTTTCTATTTTATAACCTATTCCCCAGACCACCTTAAGATATCTCGGGTTGCCCGGATCTATTTCTATCTTTTCTCTTATATGCCTTATATGCACCATTACAGTATTTTCGACTGAGTATGATGTTTCGTTCCACACTTTTGAATATATCTCTTCTGCTGAGAACACCCGTCCTGCGTTTTCCATCAGAAGTTCAGCTATTTTGTATTCCGTTGCGGTCAGTTTTACAGGCTCCCCGTCTGCATAAAACTGTCTCGCGTTCCGGTCAAGTGAAAGTCCGCCGTTTTTCAGTACGTTACTGTCCTGTGTCTGTGCCGTTCCTGCCGAACCGAGCATCAGGTATCTTCTCAGGTTTGAACGTACTCTCGCGGTAAGTTCCATAGGGTTGTAAGGTTTGGTTATGTAATCATCGGCTCCCATGGTAAGTCCGAGTATCTTGTCGCTGTCTTCTGATTTTGCCGAAAGTACTATGATCGGTATGTTCTTTTTTTCTCTTATCCTCATCATAGCCGACAGTCCGTCGAGTTTCGGCATCATTATATCTATAAGTATAAGCTGTATCTCGTTCTGCATCAGACAGTCAAGGGCTTCAAACCCGTCGTATGCCTTTACTGTCTTAAATCCTTCCATCTCCAGTAATCTGGATATTGCATTCACTATGTCGTGGTCATCATCGACCACAAGTATTGTTGATCCTTCTAATGCGTCCATGAATTTCTCCTTTGCTATTCCAGTAATCTTTCGGACCTTTCCAGTTTATTGTAACACA
>JAGDDO010000568.1 GCA_017848205.1 Oscillospiraceae bacterium
TAAAGGAGTTTTCCTTCCGGTGTGATAAGCGCCATCTTGGTAGTGGTCGAACCGGCATCTATACCGAGTAAAGCGTCACCTGGGTATGTTTCGATGTTTTCGTATTTAAGGTCGTTCTCGCTGTGTCTCTTTATGAAGGCCTCATATTCGGAACGGTCCTTGAAAAGTCTTTCTCCGGTAACAACACTGTCAGTTGTCTTTGCTTCCTTAACACGCTTTACGATCTCGTCTGCTGTCATAAGGTCGCTTTCACTGTTTCCGGCAAAAAGAGCAGAACCGTATGCCACGAAAACAGGAGCTTCCTCCGGAAAACGTGCACTTTTGTCATCGAGTTTAAGTGTATTTACAAACGCCTTTCTGAGTCCCTGCTGGAAAAACAGCGGACCGCCGAGGAAAAGAACGTTTCCTTCTATTTTACGGCCCTGTGAAAGACCTGCAACAGTCTGGTCAACTACGGCCTGGAATATACTTGCGGAAATATCCTCACGCTTTGCTCCCTGATTGAGAAGCGGCTGAATATCTGACTTGGCAAATACACCGCAGCGTGAAGCAATAGGGTAGATCTTTTCAGCTTCGAGAGCAAGTCTGTCAAGTTCATCGGTAGTGATGCCGAGAAGGGTAGCCATCTGGTCGATGAACGCACCTGTACCGCCGGCACATGAACCGTTCATACGCTGTTCAACACCGCCGGTGAAAAAGATTATCTTTGCATCCTCACCGCCGAGTTCGATAACGACGTCAGTATCAGGATAGCTTTCCTTAACTGCGATAAATGCGGCATTTACCTCCTGAACAAAAGGAAGCTCAGCTGCATTTGCAAGTCCGAGACCTGCCGAACCGGTAACTGCCAGTCTGAATGAAGCATCCGGATATTCATTCTTTATTATTTCCATCTGCTCAGCGACAGTTTCCCTTACCTTCGAAAAATGGCGCTGGTATTTTGAATATATTATCTTTTTGTTGTCATCGGTAATAACTGTCTTGACAGTCGTAGAACCTACATCTATTCCTAAACAGTAATTCATTGATCTACCTCATCTGAAAAAATTATAGTTATAATCAGCCAAATTATATTATAACATTTATTCGGCCTGTTTAAAAGGGTTTTCAGCAAATTTTCACCTGAACGAAAAATGCGGCGCCTTCGGCGCAGTTATAAACCGAGCAGCCAGCTCGGTTTTTTTATAGCAGTCTTCGACCCGCAGGGGTGAAGACTACCTTTATACAGAGCAAACGGGAGCACCGGATTTATATTACCGGTACTCCCGCTGGTTTTGTTTACATCAGTTTTTCAAATTCTTCAGTACTCATGCCTGCATATTTTGCAGCTTCGGAAACTGAAAACTTTCCGTCTTTAACGAGTTCGATAAATGCCTTTATCTTTCCGGATTTCTCAGCTGTTTCAAGCTGTCTGTCCTTTTCCGCAATGATCTTGTCCTTACGTTCACTTTCTTCTTTAAGCTGACCGTTATCTTTTTCAAGCTGACTGATTTTTTCGTTTTTCCTGTCATCTTCAATTTTACGCACATAATCTGAATGTTCTTTCGTATATTCTTCGATACACAACTTGACCACCTCCGCACGTCTGGATTCCAGTATTGCTTTTATTTCTGAATCTTCCGGCAGCGAATCTATTGCATTATTTATCGCATCTGCTAGTTTTTCACTTTCAATTTCTGCATCTGCGTCATATATCGCTCCGTATTTTCTTACCTGCTCCACAAACATCGCATAATCCTTAAGCGGTCTGCATGAATTCAGCAGTTTCTCATTTCTTCCGTTATTGATGTTTATCATTTTTACAGTTACTTCAATATCCGATCCGCCATCTGTCTTACCGATGTTTTTCTTAAAAGAATCACTGAGGCGTAAATAAGATACATCTTCCTTATTGGCAATGCCGTTATAGAAACATAACAGTTTCGGTGTCGGTAGTTCAAGCTGCGTCGAACTGTAAATATCCAGCTGATTATCATGTATATACTTGTTGATAAGTTTACAGCTGTAAATGAACATCCTGACCGGTATATTCGGATTAAAGGTTGACTGATGTTCATAGAGATTCATTACATCCTTTAACACAAAAGATATATCATTTCGTACATTGATA
>JAGDDO010000569.1 GCA_017848205.1 Oscillospiraceae bacterium
AAGCTTAAAGTTTTCGTCTGCACCGCTGTCGTGCTTTACGAATACTTTATAGTCGTACTTTCTGCCGCCCCAGAGATAGAAACCCTTTGCTGAGCTTACGCCGTCTTCCGGAGAAAGACGATCTGTAACAGCCATGCTTCTTGTACCGCCGTGAGTGTCCTCCCAGTCCGGTTCGAGCTTGACCTGCTCGCCCATGTTGCACCAGCCTTCGTAGGTAACGTCAAAATCATTTGCTACGTAAACGGCATCTGCTGAAACCTGTGAAAGTGAAGTTTCAGGAAAGAACCCGAACGTACCAGCTGACATGATGACTGCCGTAACTGCTGCGCTAAACTTTTTTACGTTCATACAATATCCTCCCATTTTAAATTGATGTGGCCGCTTCGTATGTTCTGTGCATCCTGGGGGGAATCACAAAGATCATATCTGCGAGCCTCAAACCGTAATGAAAATAGAATGTCTGTTTTTTCTCTCTGTTTTTGTATTCACGATTTGAATTATAGTATTAACAACCGCCGGGAACACCACTTCAAATGTTCATTTTTTAAATTGTACTCACCGCGTCTCAGAATTTGTATTCTTTGAAAAGCGTACAAATTTGAATCTGATTTGTATTTTTTAAAAATATGCACAATTTTTCATGACATTCTCCTTGATTATATTTCAATTCTAACATGAAGACATGACTTTCTTCAACCCATATTCTGAATATTTAGTGGACAAAATTCACATGTACTATATTATAAAATACAAATCGCGTTCAAACCCGTTTCGGTTAAAATTTTATTATTTTCAGCAAAAAAAAGATATATAAACTGCAGGATTAATTATACAATATAGATAACATGCAATGGCGGATTCTGCCCTGCATTTTTTCACAATTGTTTATCATTTATATTCATAATCAATAATTTTAAGGAGGTTTTTAAATTGTTAAAGTTCCATAAAAAGACTTTATCAATCGTTCTTGTGAGCATGCTGGCAGCCGGAACCATCGGTACTGCTGCTGCTATCGCAGGCGGAGACATCAACAGCGACGGAAAGGTTGACGCAAGCGATGCAAGAGCAATCATCGAGTACTTCACAGGAAAATCAGCAAACGCAAACAACGCTGACGCCAACGGTGACGGAAAGATCAATGTAGCCGATGTATGTACAGTAAAGAACAACGTTCTGAACGGCGGTTCAGGTGATGTTCAGCAGGGCAGCATTCCGGATTACGGCACAGCAATGCATGCAAATGCCACAATGGTATCTGACTTCCGTACAGGCAAGGCCGGCGACTTCTTCGCTTCTGACGGATGGACAAACGGCAAGCCTTTCGACTGCTGGTGGTACAAGCAGAATGCTCAGATCAAGGGTGATCACCTTGAACTTTCAGTTGACAGGAAGTGGACTGACGACAAGAATCCTGACTGGAACCCGCAGTACTCAGGCGGTGAATTCCGTACAAACGAATTCTACGGCTACGGTTACTACGAAACTTCTATGAAGGCTATCAAGAATGACGGCGTTGTTTCTTCATTCTTTACTTACACAGGTCCTTCTGATGACAATCCTTGGGATGAGATCGATATCGAAGTTCTCGGCAAGGACACAACAAAGGTTCAGCTCAACTACTATACAAACGGCCAGGGAGGTCACGAAAAGATGATCGACCTCGGCTTCGATGCTTCTGAAGGCTATCATACTTACGGATTTGACTGGCAGCCTGGCAGGATCACATGGTACATTGACGGCAAGAAGGTTCATGAAGCTACACAGAACATTCCTGTAACACCGGGCAAGATCATGATGAACGCTTGGCCTGGTCTCACAGTTGATGACTGGCTCAAGGCTTACAACGGCAAGACTCCTCTTACTGCTTATTATCAGTGGGTAACTTACGAAAAGTCAGCAAATGCACAGAATCCGCAGCCAACAGTTCAGCCGACAGTTCAGCCTACTGTACAGCCTACTGTACAGCCGACACAGAATACAGGCTCACTCAAGGACTACGGCACACCAATGGATACTTCAGCTACAATGATATCTGATTTCCGCACAGGCAAGGCCGGCGACTTCTTCGCTTCTGACGGATGGACAAACGGCAAGCCTTTCGACTGCTGGTGGTACAAGCAGAACGCTCAGATCAAGGGCGATCACCTTGAACTTTCAGTTGACAG
>JAGDDO010000570.1 GCA_017848205.1 Oscillospiraceae bacterium
AGCCGTTGCCGAAACAGACGACGAACTCATGGAGAAGTTCTTCGAAGGTACTGCATTTACACAGAAGGACCTTATCGACGGTATCCACAAGGGCGTTAATGCCGGTATGATCACACCGGTCATTGCTACATCTGCTGAATCACTTGCAGGTATCGATATGCTCCTAAAGGAAATATCACTTCTTCTTCCTTCACCGCTTGAAGTAGCAAAGCCGGTGGCTGAAGACAAGAACGGTGATCCTGTCGAGATAAACTGCTCAGTTTCAGATCCGCTTGCAGCATTCGTATTCAGAACAACAGTCGATCCTTTCGTAGGAAAGATGTCATACATCAAGGTTTACGCAGGTGTGCTTAAGCCGGGCGATACAGTATTTGACTCAACAAGCGGCCAGAATGTCAAGATAGGCAAGCTCTACAACATGGTGGGCAAGAAGCAGGAGGAAGTTGACGCTGCCAATGCCGGCGATCTTGTTGTGGCTGTCAAGACAGATATATGCACTTCAGACACTCTCTGCGACCCGGCAAGAACAGTTAAGTTCGATGCAGTACAGTATCCTGCTCCGTGCTATTCAATGGCTGTAAAAGCTAAGGCACAGGGCGATGAGAGCAAGATCTCAGCAGGTATTGCAAAGCTTCTGGAAGAAGATCCTACACTCAAGTACGAACAGGATCCTTCAACAACAGAACAGATATTAAGCGGTCTCGGTGACCAGCATCTTGAAATAGCAGCTTCCAAGCTCAAGGAAAAGTTCGGTGCAGACGTTGTGCTTACAGTTCCGAAGATCCCTTACAAGGAGACCATCAGAAAGAAGGTAAAGGTCGAAGGCAAGCACAAGAAGCAGAGCGGCGGACATGGTCAGTACGGACACGTATGGATGGAATTCGAACCTACAGTAGGTGACGAACTCGTATTCGAAGAAAAGGTATTCGGCGGTGCGGTTCCGAAGAACTACTTCCCGGCAGTTGAAAAGGGTATTCAGGAAAGCATGAAGAAGGGCGTTCTCGCAGGCTGCCCTGTAGTTGGTCTTAAGGCTATTCTCGTTGACGGTTCATACCATCCGGTCGACTCATCTGAAATGGCGTTCAAGACAGCTGCTTCCATTGCATATAAGGAAGGTCTCAAGCAGGCTGACCCTGTTCTTCTTGAACCAATCGGAAGCCTCTCAGTACGCGTGTCAGACGACAAGACAGGCGACGTAATGGGTGAACTCAACAAGCGCCGCGGACGTATGCTCGGCATGAACCCTGCTGAAGAGGAAGGCATGACAGAGATCCTCGCAGACGTTCCAGTAAGAGAAATGCACGACTTCGCTACATACCTCAGACAGACAACAAGAGGTCTCGGTGACTTCACGTTCGAGTTCGTAAGATACGAACAGCTCCCGGCAAACCTCGTTCCGGAAGTTATAGTAAGTCTTTCAAGCGAAAACGAATAATACGGCAATAATACGGCGGGCGCCACCGCCCCTGAAAAGGTAGTAATTATCGCTATTCGATAATTACTGCTATAGAAAAACAGAAAAATCGCTCCCATTAAAAATGAGAGCGATTTTTCTGTTTGTAAACTCCCGCTATATGACAACAAACACTCAAATTTTCGGCAGTTTTATGATGTGAAATTTACTATCCGTTATTGTAAATGTTGACATTTTATGCTATAATAGTATTTAAAGAAGTCCTGAAATTAGTGCGTGAAAAAAGAAAGGACTATGAATTGATATTGATTCCCGAAAAAAGAACTGCAATTCAGAAATAATCGATAACTTTTCAGAAATAACACTAAAAGCATATATCAGTCTTTTCTACAAATGTGGAATTAAAAAAATAATCATAGCCCAAACATAAATCTACTAAAATCAGAACTTACAGATCAAAATTATGAGAGTTCCAATAAAGCTATTGACGTTGAAAATAATGAGTAGATCAATTTATATAAACGTTTTTGTGGCGTTCATATGTTAGTGACATTAGACATGAATTGAGGAAACAAACAGCATGAATAAAAAAACGCAAATAAGAAACAGTACCGTAGATTTTCTTGTATTCACACGCGATGCCGGTGATGAAGGCATTGAGGTACGTGTTCAGGATGGTGACGTCTGGCTTACTCAGAAGGCTATAGGGGAACTGCTTGATGTAGGAAGACCAGCAGTTACAAAACATTTGAAAAATATAATTTCCAGTGGAGAACTTGATGAAAATTCAGTATGTTCCATTTTGGAACATACTGCGGATGACGGAAAAACGTATAAATACAAGTTTTATAATCTTTCAGCGATAATGGCAGTCGGTTACAGAGTAAACAGTGAAAAGGCGACAGCTTTCAGACAGTGGGCAACAAAAGTGCTTGATACATTTGCCAAGCGCGGATACGTTCTCGATAAAAACAGACTGGAAAACTGACAGATCTTTGGCGAGGACTACTTTGAACATCTTCTTGCTGAGATACAGGAAATCAGAGCGAGTGAAAGAAGATTTTATCAGAAGATCACTGACATATATTCTACTGCAGCTGATTATGATAAGGATAGCAGTATAACCA
>JAGDDO010000571.1 GCA_017848205.1 Oscillospiraceae bacterium
CAGTTTTTCGTGTTTTATAGATTCCTCATCCACCTTCAGGCATTTTGAAATGGTGTTCTGAAAATCTGTTTCAATGTCTGAAATGCACTTCGTTTTGTAAAGGTATGTTGCACATTCAAAATGATGATAAAGGCTTCTGTAATCAAGATTGATAGTTCCGACAACTGCCTTTTCATCATCTCTTACAAATAATTTTGCGTGGACAAATCCGGGAGTGTATTCATAAATTCCTACTCCCGCTCCGATAAGTGACCGGTAATGCGTTTTTGCAAGTGCATACGCAGCTTTTTTATCCGGAATGCCCGGTAAAATGATCTTTACATCCACTCCGCGCTGTGCGGCATATTTCAAAGCTGTTTCAAGTTCATTGTCAAGTATGAGGTAAGGCGTCATAATATGCACATACGTCTTTGCACGGTAAAGGATATCAATGTACACGCTTTCTCCGACTTTTTCTCCGTCAAGAGGACAGTCGCAGTAAGGCATGACGAAACCGTCATTCTGCGCCGGAGCTCCGGTGTGTGCCTGTTCCCATACGGGTTCGGGTTCTGCCATATTCCACATCTGCAGAAACATAAGTGTAAAACTCTGTACCGCTTTTCCTTCGAGCATGACCGCAGCATCTTTCCAGTGACCGAAACGGGATGCGGCGTTTATGTATTCATCGGAAAGATTTACTCCCCCGTTGAACGCCACCTTACCGTCTATCACGACTATCTTGCGGTGATCACGGTAATTGTAGTGCGTGGAGAGGAACGGAGTTATCGGGGCAAACGGTCTGCAGCTGATACCGATCTTTTTCAGTCTTTCAGGATAATTGTGCGGCAGCAGACTTACCTCGCACATTCCGTCATACATCAGACGGACATCCACACCTTCGGCAGCTTTATCTGCCAGTATCTTAAGAACGCTTCCCCACATATGTCCTTCCTTAATAATAAAATATTCAAGGAAGATGAATTTTTCCGCTTTCTTCAGCTCTTCGAGCAGCTCGTTAAACATATCCTCGCCAAGAGGAAAATAGCGGACTTCCGTATTCTCGTACAGCGGGAAGCATCCGCTCCTGTTAAGATAGTGACAGAGATCATCCGTACCGGAATCAACGATCTCCGGCTTGGTTATCGTCTGCTCATCCTGTGCAAGCCACTGCTTTGTTTCCTCGATCATTTCCCGGCTTCGTTCCTTTACAAGCCTGTGGCCGACATTTTTCTTCGTATACCACAGAAATATTGTTGACGGAAACGGAAATATCATAATAAGAAACAGCCAGGTCAGCTTTGCCGAATAATCCATTGTATCGTTGAACAGATAGAACACCATTCCGACAGAAAACACAAGCTGGAAAACGGAAAACCACTTGAAATAATCTGTAAACCAGTTGTAAAGCGAATAAAAAATCGCTATCTGAACAGCAACAAACAGCAATACTATGCCCGTTCTGCTGAACAGCAAATGAAAGATCCCTTTCTTCTTTCGCGGGATCAGATATAGTTCTTCGTTCATAATTACCTCGTCGGGAATATATAATCTCAGTTACTTTCATACATAGTTTGTAAATCCATTATAGCGCACCACTACAAAAAGTGCAACGACTTTCTGCGTCTAAGTGCAAAAAGTGCAGCGACTTTCTGCGTCTAAGTGCAAAAAGTGCAGCGACTTTCTGCGCAGGAGTACAAAAATTACAACGACTTTTATTGTCGGGCATAAAAATTGTATCAGGCACCATCATTTCATTAAGACCATTACGCGAATAAATATACGTAAATACGCTGGATCAGTGAAGCATTAGACTAGTATATTATTGACATTTCTTGTTCAG
>JAGDDO010000572.1 GCA_017848205.1 Oscillospiraceae bacterium
CTCCGAATGCAACAAAGAAGAGGTTGGCTATCGAGAAGCTTGCGGCCATTCCTGAGACTACATCAGCACCGCCTTTTCCGTTATAAACGGCGGTGGTTACTGTTTCAGACATTACCCAGACCATTTCGCAGAAAAGAACAAGTGATCCTTTCCTTAGCATTTTACGGAACAGAGTGAAGTCGGCATGAAAGAATTCTGAAAGTTTTACTGAGAATTCAGGTTTGCGTGTGGCGTATACTATAGCGAAAATAATGAATTCGAGTGATCTTGCAATAACTGTTGCCAAAGCTGCACCACGGACTCCGAGTTTCGGAAATCCGAGATTTCCGTATATAAGAAGCCAGTTGAAAACTGTATTGGTGAGAGTGGCTGCTATAGTTACTGCAAGCGGGATCTTTACCTTTCCCATGTCGCGCAGCGAACTTGCCGTGCATACTGAAAATGTCATAGGAATTCCGGTGAAGAACATGATGTTCATGTATTTTACTGCTTCATCAAGTATCAGGTCTGCTTCAGTGTTTCCTATGAGCATAAGTGACAGCACTTTGCGCGGAAAGACAATGCAGACAAGGAAGAACGGTATGAATGCGGCAAAACCCATTATAAGCTTGAAGATGAAAGCCTGTTTCATTCCGCCTTTGTCCTTTGCACCGAAGTACTGTGTCATGAATATACCGCCAGCCATTCCTATGGCATTCAGATATACCATGAATACAAACAGCACCTGTCCTGCGACATTGACTCCCGACATGGATATGTCTCCGAGTCCGGAGACCATGAAATTGTCGATAAGTGATACGAGGTTCTGAATAAGCTGCTGGAGCATTATAGGTACGGCTATTTTAAGCGCGTTGCCGTAAAATACTCCCGAACCGAATAGTTTTCTTTTGTCTTTATTCATTTTTGTTTCCTTTGTTCTTTACTGTATTTACGTTTTTTCATGTAGCTATTAATATTAGCATAGAATTCTGGTACTGTCAATAGAAATTTTGAAAAATATGATTGACTATAAACCTGCTATGGTTTATAATTAGTAATATAAACAATCGGATCAGGTGTGGTAATTATAAAATTATAAAAATGATACAATAAACTGTATCGGAGATAGTTATCAGAATTGTCTGATCTGAAAGAGGGGGAAAAGTTATGAAAGGAAAAAGAGCCTTGTTTTTAGCTGCAGTTCTTATAGGGATGACTGCAGTGCCGAATTCTGATCTGCGGCCGTTTACGTCAGTTCAGACTGTATCAGCATCGTCAGGTGTAAATGTCGCAGTACACACGCCTGAACAAATAGCTGCGTATTACAGAAATCATCCGTTTTCACTCAGTAAAAAAGATGAGTACGTTTCAGAGCCGTCACTCACTTCACCGTATTCTGCCGGTAAACTTAGTGATGAATCGGTTCAGAACGGTCTTAATGCTCTGAATTTTGTAAGGTATACTGCCGGACTTGATGAAGTCAAGATCAGTGAGGACTACTGCGCTCTTACTCAGGCGGCGTCTCTTGTCAATGCCATGAACCGCGGTATCTCGCATACTCCTGCCCGTCCGTCCGGACTGCCTGATTCTCTGTATGATGCCGGATGTCAGGGTGCGGGTTCATCCAATCTGGCGGACGGATACATAAATGTGGCTGACAGTATTGTGACCGGATACATGAGTGATAATTATTCTTCACTTATACCGAAAATGGGCCACCGCAGATGGTGCCTGAATCCTTCGATGCAGTATACCGGTTTCGGCAAAGTCGGAAGATACGGTGCAATGTATGCTTTTGACAATTCCTTCGGAAAAACCGATGTTACGGGTGTATGCTGGCCTGCACAGAACATGCCGGTCAACATCTGCCATGATGATTATATATGGACCTATTCAAGAGGACAGGCGATAAGCGGCAGCTCTGTAAAGGTAACGCTCACAAGAAAGAATGACTCTAAAACCTGGTCTTTGTATTCAGGCTCATCTGACGGTGACTTTTATGTAAATAACGAGGGATACGGCCGTAAGGGATGCGTTATTTTCCGTCCGAAAAATGTTTCCTACAAAGCAGGAGATGTTTTTGATGTGCATATCACCGGAGCTGATACTGATATCGATTATACCGTTACTTTTTTCGATATAAACAATGTGCAGACAGCGCCTGAGGAAACTGTAAAAGGCGATATTGACGGAAACGGTGCTGTTTCAACGAGCGATCTGATTCTGATAAAGAAATATCTGACCGGTGACCGTTCGGTTTCAGCATCTGCAGCGGACTTAAACAGTGACGGAGCAGTTGATGCACAGGATTTCCTCACACTGAAAGCTGTTCTTATGAAATAAACAACACTGTAACTTGACATTTTAAGATAAGTCAGGTAAGATATAGATGTATTATTCAAACAGGAGATGGTCAAATGAACATATGGCACGATATCGATGAAGAAAGAATCAAACCACGCGACTTTATTTCAGTAATTGAAATTTCAAAAGGCTGCAATCAGAAATATGAACTTGACAAGAAAACCGGTATGCTGATGCTTGACCGAATTCTTTTTACGGCAACACATTATCCTATGAACTACGGATTCATTCCGAGAACATTCGGCGATGACAAGGATCCGCTTGATGTGCTTCTGCTCTGTTCGGAACGAATTGAACCCCTTACTCTTGTAAGAAGCTATCCTATCGGAGTTATGTATATGGAAGACGGCGGTATGGGAGATGAAAAGATCATAGCTATCCCGTTCGGAGATCCAACCTATTCAGGATACAAGGATGTAAATGAACTTCCGTCACATATTTTCGGAGAACTCAAACATTTCTTTTCTGTTTACAAGCAGCTCGAAAATAAGAAGACTACCGAAGTAAAAAACATAGGCGGTCCTGAAGAGGCAGTTGCAGTTATAGAAAATGCTATGCATAATTACAAGGACAGGTTCTGCGGCGGAGTTTACTGATGATATACGGTACTAAAGAATTTACCGTTTAAAGTATAACGGGACAGATGAAAAAATGCATCTGTCCCGTTGCTTTTTATATTTGTTTATACATCCGAAGTACGGTAAGGCAATAATACGGCATAAAAGAGTATAGCCTCTGCCGCAGTGATGTTACTTCTTGCCTTTAAGTATTCCGAGAATACCGCGTCTTAAAAGTGAACCGCCGGTGGAAATGAGCTGAGATTCGATCTTCGCTTTTCTTCTGTCGGCTTTCTTTTTGTCAGCATCCTTTTTCTTTTCAGCTTCTCGTTCAGCCTTCTTCTGAGCGGCTTCGGCTGCCTTTTCCTGCTCTTTTCTCATCTTTTCGAGTTCAGCC
>JAGDDO010000573.1 GCA_017848205.1 Oscillospiraceae bacterium
AATTCGGAGCAGGGAACTGCGTGCTTCTTCTGCTGATCGCACCGGTGTTTGAAGAATATTTGTTCAGATGCGGCATATACAGTATGTTTCGTTCAGAGCGTGGTATGAACAGGAGGATGTTTTTCAGTATCGCTGTGATCTCAGTTATTGAGATATTTTATCACAAAGCAGATATTCAGCAGATCCCGGCAGTGGTTTTCACTTCGGTAATGCTTTCGGTGGTGTATATTTTCACAGAAAATATAAATCACACGATCCTGATCCATTTCCTTTTAAATGTTATAAAATTCATTCCGTTCGGAACATACGGCTATATAAACGGATTTGCGATTGCTAATGTTTCTCATATGATAGCGTGTGCATTTCTGGCGGCCATAGGAGCGGTATTTTTCTTCGGATATTTCAGACCAAGATACATTACACACACATATGATACGGAAATTAAAGTAACACCTCTTTGACATGATGTACCGCTGTATGATATAATTAATCTGCCCGCAGTGAACGGTATCGTTGCGGGCAGATGCGCATTTACGCGTTCAGATGGCATGAATGGGTGTCAGTACAGATCAGATATGATAAATTTATTTCTGATTTTTGATATGACAGTAAAGAAGGAGATAACGAATGAGGATCGCTGTCTGCGATGATGAGAGGAAGTTTTTAGAACAGTTTCGTGACATTACCGACAGGGCATATAAGAGCCTTGATATTGTGATCGATGAATTCACCGACGGTAACGAACTGCTCAGATGTTTTAAAACCAGAAAGTACGACATTGTGTTTCTTGATATAGAGATGCCGGCCATAGACGGGCTCTCACTTGCCGGAAAGCTCAGGGAGATGAGTGAGGATGTGTACATAGTCTTTCTCACCGGACATATTGAATACGCTGTGAAAGGCTATGAAGTCAGGGCTCTCAGATATCTGACCAAGCCGGCAGAGGAAAGTGCAGTCCGTGAAGTTCTGGAATATGTGATGAAAAAACAGAACGGCGGGAAAGCTCTCTGGATAAAGGATCATGAGGGTGAACACAAGATAAATCTTAACGATATAATTTTCATAGAGGCACAGAATCAGAAGATCGTAATTTATACAGTAAACGGCGAGATCGAAACCAGGGGTCGTATCAGTGAATACGAAGACAAGCTTAAATCGGACGGATTCTTCCGCATACACAGAGGATATCTGGTATCGCTGTCGAAAGTCAGCGGTATTTCGGGGCGTGATATCAGAATGTCGGACGGAAGTGTGCTGCCGGTAGGAAGGACAAAGGAACAGAGTTTCCGCTCAGCTCTTATGTCCTACGCAAACAAAGAGGCCTTCTGATGAGTATGATAAATGAAATACTGAAAGCAGCCGGAGAAACCTTGAATCTGTTCACCGTTGTCTGTGCGGCAGCGATGATAATACACTGCATTTATGATGAGGCACTGAAGATAACACGGACGAAGATCATAGCCGGTGTTCTGGTCGTTCTGCCGGGAGCACTCGCGGTCATGCTTGCTCCGGGATCTGCGCTGTTAAGCAATCCTTTTTTTGTGATCTCGCTGCTGTTTGCTCCCGCCGTTCTCATGGTTTCTTTTAACTGAAAAAGTTTCTGGGGCACGGTAGCTCTTTTCTTAAGACTGCTTGTAACGGAACTGTTTATCAATCTCGCATCCGAAGCGTGCT
>JAGDDO010000574.1 GCA_017848205.1 Oscillospiraceae bacterium
AGCGTTCTCTGCTCCAGAGTGCATACCTCCCGATAATAAATATAACCTTTTCTATTATACCAACTTTTTCACAAAAATGCAACATCAAAAAAAATCCGTAAAACTCAAGGAAACACGGGTGGAGAGATTGCGGGGCTTCGCCCCGTCCCCACGCTGATTTATGAATAAATCAGCGTTCCCTTAAAGCAGTTTTACGGATTTCATATCACTTCACATTCAGTTCAGATGATTTTTATTCATCCAGCCATAGTATTCACCGGTTTTTTTGTCCCAGCATTCCGCCCAGCTAACGTCATGTGAATATGCATAGGATTTTACAGTAACTTCTGTTCCCTGTTTAAGCTTTAACATAACTTTTTCCGAACCGTAATCAAGAACATATGATTCACTGTAAACCGGAAGATCCGAAGTGCCCCAGTGTCTAACGGTGTGTTTTTCAAACATGTCTTCATCCAGAGTACGCCTTGATGCCTTCTCTTCACCAGGAATAAAGTATTTCTTATCGGCACGGGACGGATCGAATTTAATAATACGGGTAATACACTTCTTTTCTTCATCAAGGTCTGTTGTTTCAACGCAGACTTCACCGGCATTCAGCGATACAGATTTTATTCTATGTACCGAATCATCAAGATCAGCAAATTCTTTTCCGAATATATCTGAGAACCGAAGCGGATTACCGGATCTGTCAAACATATGGCAGACTTTAACCCGTTCTGATTCCTGATAGCAGAATATATTCATAGTTGTATCCTGAAAACTCCTGTCAGGTTCCTGGATAGCGCCAATATCTGCTGTGATTCCTTCTGATTCCAGCTGTTTCTTTGCTTTTTCCAGATTTTCTCTGATCGCAGCAGTTTCTTCAGCAGTAAGAAAAGCTGAACCGTCAAGAACACTGGATTTTTTTCCTTTTTCATCAGTTATTCTCTTAAAAAACAGATCGCCGCGAAAGGCTTTGTTAATGCTGTCAAGATCAATATTCAGCTTTGACTGATCGAGTATCTCTCTCATGTCAAAGAATTCACCTGTTATCATTAAATCAGGAAGATAATACTGGTATGCGTTATCGGCCCAATGAGAGTTGGTGCTACATGATGTTGTTATGAATTTCATGCGCGGATTGCAGAACAGATACGGGTTGTTTTCCGGAATTTCGACAGTTTCTATTGAGAACTCTTCAATATCACCGGTAAGTCCGGTAAATTCAGACTTAACAACATCATAATAACATTCATTATAGTAAGAGTCGATTATTTCATCTTTTACAGCATCATTTACATAGTTTATAAAGGTTTCGCCTTTATAAAACAAATCAGAAAATTCCTTTATCTGCGATCCGTTCCTCATATCAAAATTAAGAAAATATGTTCTTTCCGCGTAATCTCTCCCCGTGCCTCTGGAATGCCAGAGATTAAAAGAAATATATCCGTTTACCGCCACATAACTTATATGCATACTGTCACTGGAAAATTCCTTGACTTCAGCAGAATTTATAAACGTTTTTAATTTATCATTTATTTTCTCTTCAACTACTTTGTCCTTAAGAAAATCTACGAGAGTGTCACATTCAATGCTGCCGCTAAAAGCCGATCTGAAATAATCCGGCTTATAGTCTTTACCTCTTGGTTTTCCTGTCCCCTTCTTCGTATACGGTACGAGCCAGTCCGGTACTTCCATGTCACTGATCGGCAGATAACCGGTCTCAAGAACACACATCTGTCCTTCTTCCGAAACAGCCCATTTCAGAAAACGATGTACGCTTTCCGGTGCACTGTCCGTATACATTGCAAATGTTGAGCTTATAAGCGGATACGATCCGTCAGCAAGAGTGGATTTCGACGGTTTTACTCCGTCTACAGCAATAAATTTAACATCAGATGAATTCTCGTACATCTGAGCTGCATATGAATAAACTGAATAGCCTATTGCCTGCGCAGAATTATCGTACAAAGTCACATGATCCATAAGACTTCCCATAGATATTATAGGCGATCTGTGCCCTAACTCCGGATCAACAAGTTCTCTGTCACCCATAAACTGCACCACAAGATTCTGACTTCCGGAATCCTTGTTTCTCTGGAAAGGTACGATCGGTGCATCGTTTCCTCCGACTTCCTTCCAGTTGGTTATTACTCCTGAATATATGTCCATTAACTGATCCTGCGTAAGTGAGTTTACAGGATTATTCTTGTTTACTACAAATACAAAAGCTTCCTTTGCAACAGGAGTATAATTAAGGTACACCCCTGCATCGGCAGCTTTCTGTTTCTGCTCGTCGGAAATTGGTACTGTGAATATCATATCAGTTTCACCGGAAAGCAGCATATCAAAGGCTTCATGCGTTTTATGATGTTCGACCAGTCTTTCAGCTTCCCTGTATGAAACACCAAGCATTCTGGATTTAAAACCAGCTTCGAGCGGTGTGGCGGAAGTTGAACCGTCCATAACGGGAATATTCTCTGTTGTCCAGAAAAAGTCTGTTCCGTCTATCACATTTTTAAGTTTGATAACATCACGTACATTGATTTTCCAGTCACCGTTGAAATCGTACCAGCGGTTTGTTCCGTTCTTGTCCGGTGTATTTATAACATAGGAAGTATATAAACTGAGATCATCTTCGGAAAGCTTACTGTCATTGCTCATATCTCCCCTGATCTTTTCAGGTTTTTCGTCTTCTGTTTTACTGTTACTTCCGGTCAGTGCATAAACCGGAAAACATGATGCAGCCATTACTGCAGCAATAATGAATGATATTTGTTTCTTCATAGCACCCTCCTTTATGAGTCAGCTTCGGCTGATAAAACACGGGTATATTTTACCATAACATTTTATAAAATGCAAGATGTTAATTGCGGTTATAAAACTGAACTGAATAAATGATTTGTTTCGCCATATAGTAAACGGAAAAATCTTTTTGCGTTCACTGCAATTCCGGCAAAATATATTTGCTTTTTCAGAACAAAGATAGTATAATTAGATATTGGTGTTATGAACACTTACGGAAACAATTAAACACCCTACGGAGGATTGGTTTATGAATATAACAGTATTATGCGGTGGTCTCAGCGGTGAAAGAGACGTAAGTCTTACTTCAGGTCTTATGTGTGCCAAGGCACTCAGCAAGAAGGGTCACGAGGTTTTTCTTCTTGACGTGTTTATGGGAACGGACTTCCCTCCTGAAAAGGCATTCGCTGAAAGACAGGACTTTTCAGATGTAACTTCTTCGATCGCTGCCGATGCACCTGACCTTGAAGAGGTAAAGAGACTCAGAGGCGAAAGCCCTGACGGATTCTTCGGCAAGAACGTAATCGACATATGCAAAAAATCAGACATCGTATTCATGGCTCTTCACGGATGCAACGGCGAAGACGGAAAGATACAGGCAACATTTGACCTGCTCGGCATTCCTTATACCGGTTCTGACTATCTCGGAAGTGCAAACGCTATGAACAAGGGCATCACAAGAAGACTTCTCATGGCTGACGGCATCAATATGGCAAACGGTGCTCACTATACAAAGAATGACTATGAAACAGGAAAGACTAACGAATGGAGCTCATTCCCTTGTATCGTAAAGCCTTGCTGCGGCGGTTCAAGCATCGGCGTTTCAAAGGCTGAAAACAAGGAAGAATTCGAAAAGGCTCTTAAGAACTGCTTTAAGTATGAAGATGAAGCTATAGTTGAGGAATTCATAAGCGGACGCGAGTTCTCGATCGGCGTTATCGAAGGAAAGGCACTTCCTGTTATCGAGATCATTGCTGACGGATTCTACGACTATAAGAACAAATACTCAGGCAAGACCCGCGAAGTATGCCCGGCTGAAATAGACGAAGAAACAAACAGAAAGCTTCAGGCTGCAGCCGAAAAGGCATTTGCTTCCCTCAAGCTCAATATTTACGCAAGAATCGACTTCATACTCAACAGTAAAAACAACGAACCTTACTGTCTTGAGGCAAACACTCTTCCGGGTATGACACCGGCATCTCTCCTCCCTCAGGAAGCAAGAGCCGTAGGAATCGAATATCCTGATCTCTGCGAGCTTATCGTAAACAAGTCACTTGCAAGATTTTAAGGAGGACAGCTTAAGTTGAGACCCATGACACTTAAGGAGATAGCATCCGCATGCGGCGGAAGACTTGTCTCTGCTGAAAACGTTAATGAACTTACCGTAAACGATATTACCATAGACAGCCGTACAGTTAAGGAAGGCTCTCTCTACATCCCGATAAAAGGACAGAGATTTGACGGACATGATTTTATTGATTCAGTTTTTGAAAACGGCGCAGTATGCACACTTACGGAAAACGAAAGAACTGACCTTGCAAAGCCGCAGATAGTAGTTGAATCCACTGCTGCAGCACTGAGGGACATTGCAGAATACTACAGAAGTCTGTTTGGAAACCTTAAGGTCATCGGTGTTACAGGAAGCTCAGGTAAAACATCAACAAAGGAAATGATCTATTCCGTTCTTTCAGAACACTTCAATGTACTTAAAACTGAAGGAAACCTTAACAACGAGATAGGCGTTCCGAAAACTATTTTCAGAATAACCGATGAACACGAAGTTGCCATAATCGAAATGGGTATCAACCACTTCGGTGAAATGACACGTCTTGCAAAGATGGTTCGTCCGGACATTGCCGTTATAACAAACATCGGCACAGCTCATCTTGAATTTCTTGAAAGCCGTGACGGTATTTTAAAGGCAAAGACGGAAATGCTTCCTTTCCTTGCGAAAGACGGAACTGCAGTGCTTAACGGCGACGATGATAAACTGTGCACGGTAGATTCTGTTAAAACAAGCTTTTTCGGATTCGGCGAAAAGAACGATATAAAGGCAGAAAACATTGTTCAGAAAGGTATTGACGGTACCTCATTTACCATAGTAACAAAGGATATCCGTCTCAACGCATTCGTTCCTGCTCTGGGAAAACATATGGTAATGAATGCCGTTGCAGCTTTCCGCATTTCCGAACTTCTCGGTATGCCTGCCGGCAAAGCTCTTGAGGGGATCTCACACTTTAAAAACATCGACGGACGTTTCAACGTTATAAAAACTGACAGTTTCACTCTTGTAAACGACTGTTACAATGCAAATCCGGACTCGGTAAAAGCTTCTCTTAAGGTTATAAGCACTCTTCCGGGAAGAAAAGCCGCAGTACTTGCTGACATGAAGGAACTCGGTGAAAATTCAGAAAAGATGCACCGCGAAACCGGAGCCTTTGCATCGGAATGTCTCGACACTCTTGTGTGCATAGGACCGGAAGCCAACTTTATTTACGAAGAAGCAAAAAAAGCAAATCCGTATCTGAAAGCAGTTCACTATAATAACAATGATGAAGCAAAGGCTGATATGCTGAATATCCTTGAAAAATCTGATACTGTACTTATAAAGGGTTCACACTCAATGAATTTATCTGAAATCACTTCGTTTTTAAAGGAAACATGTATATAATCCACAAAAAACATGCTTCACTATTGACAAACAGAACAAATTAATATATCATATATTTATATACTTTAAATTGGAACAATGGCGTTTCAGTTTCGTCTATAATATCTGTAACTAAGGAATAATACCAGCCGGAGCTTCACTGCAGTCTTTCTGATGGTGCGGCACCTGCATATTTTTCCTGAATTAAAAATCCGTTATTATTATGATGAAATTGAAACGCTTTTTTAACAGGAGGATAAATTATTATGGAAGAATCAAAGAGCGTCGCATCAATGTTCGGCTGTAATGTATTCAATCAGCAGGTAATGAGAGAACGTCTTACAAAGGATGTTTACAAAGCTGTAATGCAGACCAAGAAAATGGGTACTCCGCTTAACAGCGGTGTGGCAAGTGTAGTTGCAAATGCCATGAAGAACTGGGCTGTTGAAAAGGGCGCAACACATTACACACACTGGTTCCACCCTATGACAGGTGTAACAGCTGAAAAGCATGACGCTTTTCTTTCACCAAACCCGGACGGAACTATAATCCTTGAATTCTCAGGCAAGGAACTCATAAAGGGCGAACCGGACGCTTCCTCATTCCCATCAGGCGGTCTCCGTTCAACATTTGAAGCAAGAGGATATACCGCGTGGGATCCTACTTCCGATGCATTCATCAAGGACGGAACACTCTACATTCCGACAGCCTTCTGTTCATATACAGGCGAGACACTCGACAAGAAGACACCGCTCCTTCGTTCAATGGATGTTCTCAGCGAACAGGCTCTCAGAATTCTCAGACTTTTCGGAAATACAACAGCTACAAGAGTATTCTCAACAGCTGGTGCTGAACAGGAATATTTCCTCGTTGACAAGGCTCTCTACGACAAGCGTGAAGACCTCGTTATCACAGGCAGAACACTTTTCGGTGCAAAGCCTCCGAAGGGTCAGGAACTTGAAGACCACTACTTCGGCAACATCAAGGAAAGAATTTCCGCCTACATGCACGAACTCGACGAGGAACTCTGGAAGCTCGGTATTCCTGCAAAGACAAAGCACAACGAAGTTGCTCCGGCTCAGCACGAACTCGCTCCTGTTTTCGAAACAACAAACATTGCTTCCGACCACAACCAGCTTACAATGGAACTCATGAAGAAGATAGCTCTCAAGCACGGTCTTGTGTGTCTCCTTCACGAAAAGCCGTTTGCAGGCGTTAACGGCTCAGGAAAGCACAACAACTGGTCAATGGCTTCAAACGACGGACAGAATCTTCTCGATCCGGGCGACACACCTACTGAAAACACACAGTTCCTTACAATACTCGTAGCATTCATCAAGGCAGTGAACAAGTACTCCGACCTTCTCAGACTTTCAGCATCAAGTGCCGGAAACGATCACCGTCTCGGTGCCAACGAAGCTCCTCCTGCTATTGTTTCAATGTTCCTCGGTGACGAACTCCAGGGCATACTCGACGCTCTTGAAAATGATACAAAGGCAGAAGCAAACTCAAACATTAAGTTCAAGATCGGCGTTGACGCTCTTCCTTCATTCAAGAAGGACAACACAGACCGTAACAGAACATCACCTATGGCATTCACAGGAAACAAGTTTGAATTCAGAATGCTCGGTTCTGCAGACTCGATCTCATGCACAAACGTAATCATAAACACTGCAATGGCAGACGTTCTCTGCGAATTTGCCGATGCTCTTGAAGGTGCTGAAAACTTCAACGAAAAATTAAAGGAAATACTCGTCAAGACTTACAAGGAAAACAAGCAGATCATATTCAACGGCAACGGTTACTCCGATGAATGGGTAAAGGAAGCTACCGAAGTAAGAGGTCTTCCAAACTACGTATCAACTGTTGACTGTCTCCCTGAATATCTTGCTGACAAAAACGTTGCCATGTTCGAAAAGTTCAGGGTATACTCCAGAGTCGAAGTAGCTTCAAGAACTGAAGTGCTTCTTGACAACTACAGCAAGGTTATAAACATTGAAGCTCTTACAATGATCGACATGGTAAAGAAGCAGATCTACCCTGCTGTTATGGAATACACAAAGGACGTATGCAATGCTCTTACTTCAATGAAGAATGCCGGCATCGACAATCCTGCACAGGAAAAGCTCGCTCACAAGCTTTCCGGTTCACTTAACTGTTTAAGCAATGCAGTTACTGAACTTGAACAGGTACTTCTCAATGCCAAGGATCATTCTGAAGATGTATACAAGCTCTCACGCTTCTACCGTGATGAAGTATTCGGTAAAATGCAGAGCCTCAGAGCTGTTGCAGATGAGCTTGAAACCATTGTTTCAGATAAATACTGGCCATTCCCTGTTTACTCTGAATTAATGTTCAAAATCTGATCAGTTAAGAAAACATTGACTAATTCCTGGAACCGGGGCGAAGCCCCGGTTCCAGCAAGGATTTGATAAATAAATCTTCGGTTTCTTAAAAAACAGTTTTTCTGACAGAGGGGGCAAAAGCCCCCTCTCTCTTATGTAAAGGAGAAAATACAATGAGCATACTCAATGTTGAACACGTTACCCACGGTTTCGGTGCAAGACAGATACTTGACGATTCCTCCTTCAGACTTCTTAAGGGAGAACATGTTGGTCTTGTCGGTGCAAACGGTGAAGGTAAATCAACATTTCTCAATATAATCACAGGTAAACTTCAGCCGGATGAAGGTAAGATCGAATGGTGCAGACACATCACCACCGGTTATCTCGATCAGTACAGCACGCTTACTCCTGGCAAAACCATACGTGAAGTACTCAGGGAAGCATTCCAGCATCTTTCCGACCTTGAACAGGAAATGCTTGAACTCTACGAAAAGATGGGCGATGCTGACGAAGAAGAAATGAATGCCATGATGGAAGACGTCGGCGAAATTCAGGAGATACTCGACCAGAGCGGATACTACACCATCGACAGCAAAATCACTGAATACGCAAACGGTCTCGGCCTCGGTGAGATAGGGCTTGACCACGACGTATCACAGCTTTCCGGCGGTCAGCGAATGAAGGTACTGCTTACAAAGCTCCTTCTCGAAAACCCGATGATCCTCATTCTCGACGAGCCTACAAACTTCCTCGACGAGAACCATATCGCATGGCTCCAGAACTTCCTTCAGAACTACGAAAACGCATTTATTCTTGTTTCACATGACGTTCCTTTCATGAACTCAGTAGTCAATGTCATCTACAACATCGAGCACGCCGTTCTGACAAGATACACAGGCAACTACGAAGACTTCAAGAGAATGTATGAACTGAAGAAACGTCAGACTGAACAGGCCTATGAAAAGCAGCAAAAGGAAATTGCACATCTGCAGGAGTTTATTGCAAAGAACAAGGCAAGAGCTACTACTGCGACAATGGCGCGTTCACGTCAGAAAAAGCTTGAAGGCATGGAGATAATCACTATCGAAAAGGAAAAGATCAAGCCTTCCTTCTCATTCAAATCAGCAAGAACTCCGGGCAAGGTCGTAATTGAAGGAAAAGACATTATAAT
>JAGDDO010000575.1 GCA_017848205.1 Oscillospiraceae bacterium
AGTGCAGTAACATCATCAAAATCAAAATCGCCGTCGCAGTCTGCGTCTCCGTCCACCTTTTCCTGAGAAGATGATTTCAGATCAGTCGTATTCGCTTCATTCTTCCCTGCAAGGATCTCGATCATTACCTGCACATCATCTGTACCAAGACCAGTGTTGACCGGTCTGTACACATTCGCATTATTTTCTCCCTCCGGTGTAAGCGGATCTGCTGCTTTGTCAGCGAGGAATTTATTCAGTGCAGTAACATCATCAAAATCAAAATCGCCGTCACAGTCTGCGTCTCCGTCCACCTTTTTCTGAGCCGGTGACTTCAGATCTACCGTACTCAGTTCATTGCTGCCGGCAAGAAACTCTATTATTACTATGGCATCTTCATAGCTCAGACCAGTATTGACAGGCCTGAACGCATTCGCATTCTTCTTTTCCTGATCTGTAAGAGGGTTAGCTGCCGCATCCTTAAGGTAAGCTGTCAGTTTGCTTACGTCCTGTAAGTTTACTTCACCGTCACAGTTTACGTCGCCGTATAAAACAGGTACATCTTCAGCACTGATCTGTACTGACGGAACATACGTCCCTGCTGTCATGGCCAGAGCCGAAATACCGGCCACAGTTCTTTTTATAAGACTTTTATTCATAATTCTTTTACCTCCGTTATCTGCAGCATTTATAATGAACGCAAACAGATTTTTACGTTCACTGTCAGAATGCCGCAGGCATAATTATTATAATATAAATCGGATAATAACGCAAGTTGTATGTTGCGGCCGGATAGTTGTACATATGCAGTTTTCCATTAAATCAGTTGATTTATTCTTCATATTATGTTATAATAAATTGTAAAATATAGTAGCAAATACGCAGGACTTATCTGATTTTTGGTTATTCCGCCGAAGTTTTACAAGCTGTTCCGCAGACAGTAAAGTTATACATTTGCTAAGGAAACGGAATGCGTATATGCTGAAGCGAAAACGTATGAAGGGAGGGAAACAGGCTCTGAAAACACATCTTTTACGCGCACTGGCTCTTGGTGCGGCATTAATTATGACGGCTTCGGCGGTATCCTGTACCGGGAAAGAAAACACACAGAAAAAGATCTCACTTTCATGGTGGGGCGGTGAATCACGGCATGAGGCTACCATGAACGCTGTAAAAGCTTTTGAGGAAAAGCATGAAGATATAAAAATCGACGTGAAATTCGGCGCGTGGGACGGCTGGGAGGATGCCATGACTGCGGCTTTTTATGCCGGAACACAGACCGACATTGTACAGATAAACTGGAACTGGCTCGACGTATTCAACAGCAATGGAAATCTGTTTCTCGACCTTAATACAGTGTCTGATCACCTTGACTTGTCCGGATATACTCAGGCTGAACTTGATCCGTGTACATTTGACGGTGCACTCGAAGCTGTACCGGTCTCGCTCACGGGAAGAATATTCTACTGGAACAGAACAGTTTTTGAAAAGGCCGGTCTTGATGTTCCTTCTACTCTGAAGGAGCTCTTCGATGCCGGTGAAGTGTTCCGCAAAAAACTGGGCGAGGACTGCTACCCTCTTGCTCTGGCTGAATATGACCGTATGATGCTCATGGTCTACTATCTTGGTGCACAGTACGGAAAGCCGTGGATCAGAAACGGCAGACTTAACTATACCGAAGACGAGATAACAAGAGGCGTGGAATTCATCGATTCTCTCGAAAAGGGACACGTTATACCGTCCATCGCGGAAATATCCGGTGACGGATCGGTGACATTTGACCGCTCCCCGAAATGGATGAACGGAAAATATGCCGGAATATTCGAATGGGATTCAGCAGCTTCCAAATATTCAAACGCACTTGAAGGAAACGGTGATTTCGTGGTCGGCGACTATTTTTCTGACTTTGGCAGATACAAAGGCGGATACTCGAAAATATCACTGGCATTTGCAGTTTCAAAAAAGGCTGAACATCCGGAAGAATGCGCTGAATTTCTTGACTTCATCCTTAACGATCCGGAAGGAACTGCACTCATGGGAGTTGAACGCGGCATACCGATCAGCAGAAATGCGGTAAAAAGCTGTGAAGCAGCAGGACTGCTCAAGGGCATCGAAAAAGAGGCAAATGACAAAGTGCTCGACGGCACCTCTTTTTCTTTCGACATAAAATTCGAGGATCCGAAACTCAAGACAAGTCCTGAAGGCATATACTTTGATGCATTCAGCGGATTAAGCTACGGCGAATATTCGGCGGAAAAAGCAGCAGAGATCATTTCAGACGGAGTAAAGAAAGTACTCGGAGAGACAGGTAAGTAACATATGACAATAGCTGAATATACAGACAGATATATAAACAACTACAAAAACTACAAGGATTACTGGAACTACGAGGACGGATGCATTCTGACCGGATGCATAAAGCTGTTTGAAGCCACAAAGGACAGAAAATACTGTGACTTTGTTTTAAACTACCTTTCGTCCGTGCTCTCGGAGGAAGGAATCATACTGAACTACGACCACAGGAAACACAGCACCGACAGTTTCAATTCCGGACGTTCCCTGCTGTTTGCCTGGCACATGACCGGTTTTAACAAATACAGAAACGCGATAATGTTTCTGCTCGATAAAATAAAGGAATATCCGCGTACATGCGACGGCAGCTTCATACACAAATCAATTTACCCGGGACAGGTGTGGCTCGACGGTCTTTACATGCTCCAGCCCTTCTACGCCTCATGCATAAAGGAATTCGGAGACGGAAACTTTGACGATATTGCAAGGCAGTTCAGAAATGTAAGGAGCACCATGTACAGTGCGGCCAAAAAGCTCTACTGTCACGGATATGACTCCGACCGCGTACAGCCGTGGGCTGACAGCGAAAGCGGATGCTCGGAAGGATTCTGGCTTCGCGCCATCGGATGGTATCTCATGGCGCTGGTGGATACTGCCGACGCCATCGGAGATCCTGAAAACGACTGTTACAGGCTGCTGAAAGAACTATTCCTCGAAGCTGCAGCAGGAATAACCGGTTATTCCGACAGTCATTCCGGTCTTTTCTATCAGGTCGTGGATCATCCTGAGGACAGCAGAAACTACACCGAGACCTCCGGTTCCCTGATGATATCCTATGCGCTTATGAAAAGCGTGCATCTCGGATTATCTGCAGACAGCACGTACAAAGATATCAGCCGAAATATCTTTTCAAGCGTATTAAAGGAAAAGCTCATTGACGGAAGGTCGGGACTTACGCTTACGGATATATGCTGTTCAGCCGGACTCGGGCCGGGCATACAGAGAAACGGCACTCCTGAATACTACTTTTCTGAACTGGTGGTCTCAGATGACCCGAAGGGTGTCGGTGCCTTTATGATGGCTCATGCCGAAATACTGAACGATGACAGGATAAACGGAGGAAACACCCATGAAACATAACTCCGGAAAAAGCCATCAGCTGACCAGGCATGAACGGGAAGGACTGCAGTTTATCAGTCTGTGGATAACCGGATTTATAATTCTGAGGCTCTTCCCTGCTGTTTTCTCTTTCATATTCAGCTTTTCAGATTACAGTCTTTTCGGCGGCATATCTGAATGGGGAATGATGAACTACAGAAAGATAGCCGGTGACATAACAATAATCACATCGCTTTTCACCACTCTGGAATATTCGTTCATCACCGTTCCTTTAAGGCTCCTCACCGCATTCGGAGTCGCGATGCTGCTTAACCGGAACATTAAGGGAATGGCTTTTTTCCGGACTGTTTTCTACATTCCTTCGGTACTCGGAAGTTCAGTAGCTGTTGCTATCCTCTGGACCGCACTGTTCAGAAATGACGGAACCGCCAACGCCCTTCTGTCCTCCTTCGGGCTTCCGGAAATAAACTGGCTTTCGGAAAAAGGAAGCGCCATGTTCGTTATCTCGCTTCTCCGCATATGGCAGTTCGGATCGTCGATGGTAGTCTTCCTCACGGCACTGCGTTCGGTCCCGCATGATCTGTACGAAGCTGCCGAAATAGACGGAGCAGGAAAATTCATGCAGTTCACATCGATAACACTTCCGTTTATTTCACCGGCGATATTCTTTAACATAATCACTCAGCTCGGACTTGCAATGCAGGAATTCAACGCACCTTTCGTTATCACGAAGGGCGGTCCCCGCGGTTCTACCACACTCATCTCGCTGCTTATCTACAATTCAGCATTCCAGATGCGCGACCTCGGACTTTCATGCGCTCTGACATGGGTGTTCTTCATCGTTATTTCCGTACTTATCGCTGTAATTTTCTCAACACAGAAGCACTGGGTATTCTACGCTGATGAAACGGAGGAGCCATGAAAAGGACAAAAACCGCAGATCTTATTCTGATCTATTCCGTTCTCACCTTCATCGGTATAATCATGATCTATCCGCTGCTGTGGATGATCTCGGCGACTTTCAAAACAAACAGCGAAGTTACCTCCGGTCTGTCGCTTCTCATAAAGGAACCCGTTCCGGACGGATATCTCGCACTGGTCAACAACTACGGCGGAAACATAAACTGCATAAAAGCGCTTTTCAACACCTATGTCTATCTTGTGCCGAAAGTTATCTTCACCCTCATTTCAAGCCTGTTTACCGCGTACGGTTTCGGAAGATATAATTTTCCGATGAAAAAACTGCTGTTCGGCCTGCTGATATCATCGATGTTTCTTCCGGACGCCGTAATGATAATCCCGCAGTTCATTCTGTTCAGCAAACTCGGAATGGTGGACTCGCCGTTATACACGGCACTTGTCGTACCGTCCGTATTTGCATATGATACGTACTTCGTATTTCTGCTCGTACAGTTTCTCAAAGGCGTGCCTTCCGAACTGGACGACGCCGCAAGAATAGACGGATGTTCATCATTCCAGATACTTTTCCACATCATTGCACCGGTGCTGAAACCGGCTCTTGTAAGCTGTGCCGTTTTTCAGTTTATATGGACATCGAACGATTTCATGGGACCGCGTCTCTACGTAAATACTCCGTCAGCATATCCGCTGTCGGTATACATACGGCTTGCAATGGATGCTGAAAGCGGTTTCCAGTACAACCGTGTGCTTGCATCAGCACTGCTTGCTGTAAT
>JAGDDO010000576.1 GCA_017848205.1 Oscillospiraceae bacterium
CACTGTTTCAGGATCAGTTACAGTAAACTTTCCTTTAATTGCCCCGGCCGGTCTTACTGCGAGCGGACAAAGGAATCCTTCAGGCAGTTCGTAATCAGAAGTTCTGATGTACTTTACCACTTCAGCACTGTCGACTTTTTCATCAATGTAAAGTCTTTTAAGATCAAGTTCCTTAAGCGCATCCAGGTTCTTTACTGTTGTTCCGGAAGTGGAAACAGATAAAAGAGAAGAGAAAGGCTTTAAAGAATTAAGATCAAAGTTTTCAGTATTGAATATATCGATATCATATATGTGGTCTATTTTTTCACTACATTCTGCAAATGAAGAATTGATCAGTTCGATATAGTGCACATTCTTTATATCAAGGAGTAAAACCGGATCAAAACTTTCCCAGTCAGTGATCCTAATATGCTGGAGTTCAGGCATCTTCTGAAGATCTTTAAGCGAATCAAGCTCTTTAAGGAGACTTCCGTCAAGAGTTAAATTAAAAACCTCCTTAAGTTCATCTCCGGAAATAACTCCGTCCTTGTTTTTGTCATATAATGAATCGTTCTTTATCATAGAAGCATGAAGCTGCTCACTGATATCTGCTTTTTCAGCCTTTGTTTCCTCGGCACCGATAATGGTCATGCACTGCGAAGCGAGTATAACTGCCGATGCAAATGCTGTCATTTTCTTAAGTTCTTTTTTCATTATAAATACCCCCGAAAAAATTATATATTATACTATGTACAAATTCTGTTTGTCTCAGCTTATCTTCATTCTTCTGATTATCACACAGGACAGAACTGAAAAAATAACAATTACGAACTGTGCAATGCGAAGAATGTTGTTTTCAAATGAGAAAAACTCCATTGTACTTGTTTTAACAACTGACATTACTGCCACTGCTGCCTGCAGGAACCATACTCCGAAAAATGCAAGCCATCTGAGCGGATGACCGTGAGCAAACGCTTTGAATGAAGCATTTACAAGAAATGCGGTAAAAGCTATCAGAAGATAGAGTATAAGCCCGACAACGGCAGGCATGAAATATACCAGTGACTGAGCACCGGCTTCACCGATAACTACAGATGAAGGCACAGCCTTTGCCTTGAGAATGAGACTGAAAATAAACTCTGCTGCTATAAAAACCAGAGATGCTATACAGGATTGTTTTATTTCTTTTTTCATAACTCCCGCTCCTTACTGAATAATATCTGAAAGATCATCAGGTATAACGTCATAATCAATAATGTCCGTATTGATGTTGTCAAAAATATTCTGAGTCTTTTGCTTGATGCTATCAGTATCGATCTTAAGCTTTCCGGCATCAAATGTGAACATGAGCCAGTTCTTGAGTGTGCCCCAGAATTTTTCGAAAGCATTCAGTCCTGAGCTTACTCTGTCCTTAACATCACCGATGTTGATCTCGGTATTGAAAGTGATATTGAAGCCGTCTGAAATACGGTCAGTAAGAGAAGCCAGCTTGTCTTCAAACTTTCCCTTGTAGTTCAGTTTCGAGAATGATTTTACATAATCGAGCAGCTTGTCATATGTCTTCTGTTCAAGTTCTATCTTGTATTCATCAAGATATTTGTCGAGAAGTTCCTTTGCTGAATCTTCAGTGAGATTACCGTTGAGCGCTTCGGTCTTCAGATCGTTGATGAATTTGAAAATATATTCCTCGGTCATCGTTTTGTCTTCCTTGCCGCTGCCGATTTCCTGCTCCTTCAGATCTTCAGCCACCTCATTGATTATGTCGCTGGTAACGATAAGTTCCTTGGTGGCAGTCTCCTTCTTTTCCTCATCAAGCTTTTCACCTGATGATTTTTCGTAGGAAGTAAGAATACCGGTAAGAGCGCCTGTACCGGAAACCTTGAACGGAGCGGTAGCAAGTACCTGACAGTTTTCGACTCCCGCAGTAAGCAGAGCGTTTGCTATCATGTTTTCGTCAACGTAAGTAAGGTTAGCAGTCTTAACTATAAGTCCGCCTGACTGCATAGGCATGATATATGAACATGAAAGAGTTCTTGTTCCGATAATATCATCGGAAACCAGTCCTTCAAGGTACTGTCTCTCCTGCTGGTTGTTGATCTCGATGACCATGGTGTCCGTCGGATCGGCACCGAAAAATTCAAATATCTTTTCTTTCTGTGCTTCAGTAAGGTCAGCTCCGAGTGTTATGACCGGTACCGCATCTGCATATGATGTAAAAGTGAAAGCACCGGCTGTAAGTGACATTGCCAGAGCCGATGCGATAATTTTTGAAGTTATTCTTTTCATACAGTTCCCCTCCTGCTTTTTTATGTATAAATAAATTATATGAGATTTGATCATTTTTGTCAATTAATAATCAACCATTTTTTATATTTTCGTCATCAGATTTCGCATCTTTCTTATGTTCGCACAAGAAAAAGATTGAATAATATCATGAAATATGTTAAAATATATCTATATTCATATTAAACACGGAGGTGCAATATGGCTTATACAGATTATCAGAAGGCACTGAAAACAGGTGAAAAGACTTATAAAACTCTGGCTTCAAAAGGTAAATACCCTTACCTTCCTGTACTCGAGGATATGATTGCAGGTGAACCGCCGATGTCACAGACCAGACTTGGTCTTATCGAAATACCTATAGAACTCATTGCCGGTACATATACATCAGGAAGAACAAACGCTTTTGCGCGTGATTTCATGCCTCTGCTTCCGCCGGAAACAGAGTTTGCAACAAAGTGGTCGGAACTCTACGATTCACTTTGCGAGAGCGGTCAGCGTGATCCTGTAGTAGCTTACGAATACATGAACCGCTACTATCTCGTTGAAGGCAACAAGCGTGTCAGCGTTCAGAAATACATGGGTGCGGTAGCTATCGAAGGCAACGTAATAAGAATGGTACCGCAGAAAAATGATACTGCTGAAAACCGCATCTATTATGAATATCTCGATTTCTACGCTAAAACAAAAGTAAACTATATTCTCATGAGCCGTGAAGGCAACTATGAGCGGCTTTACAGACACGTTCATCCGAACGATAACGATAAGTTCAGCGAAGACGACATGCTCGACCTCAAGTACATCTACTGCTGCTTCAGAAAACATTATCTGGAAAAAGGCGGAGACAAGCTCAAGGCGCGTATCGGTGACCAGCTGCTCACCTACATGGACATTTTCGGTTATGAAAATACCCGTGACCAGTCATCTTCCGAAATAAAGGATAACGTTGCAAAGGTATGGAGCGAATTTACGGCTGCAGGCAATGGTGACGACAGTCATCTTCAGATGGTAACTGAACCTGAGGAACAGAAAAAATCCATAGCACAGTCCATTGCTCACATAATCACAGGCAACGTTATACCTCAGAAGCTCAAGGTCGCTTTCGTTCATTTCAAAACTGCCGAGGAATCCGGATGGACCCGTCGCCATGATCACGAAAGTATGAAAGTCAAGGAAAAGTTCGGCGAAAGAATAGAAGTAAAGTCCGTGGCCACCCACGACAGTTCAGACATATCTGTTCTTGAAAACCTCATCGCAGAGGGGTACAAAGTTATTTTCACCACTACCCCTGTTCTGAGCACAATAAGTCTCCGCTGCGCTATCGACCATCCGGACATTATCATATGCAACTGCTCGCTCAATACTGCATACATGCATTTAAGAACATATTATCTGCGTGTATACGAAGCAAAATACATCATAGGCGCTATTGCCGGTGCCATGACCGAAACGGACAAGATCGGCTACATTGCCGACTACCCGATATACGGTGCTCCCGCTGCGATAAACGCATTTGCGCTCGGTGTAAAGCTCACAAATCCACGCGCGAAGGTGTGGCTCGACTGGACATCGCTCAAAGGCGGCGATCCGCTTGAAAGACTTAAAACCCACGACATAGACATAGTTTCATTCCCTGATCTTACTGCACGCAACAGCGACAACTACACCGGGCTCTGCGGTCTGTGCGGAGATGCGGATCCTGTTAAGCTTGCAGTGCCGAAGTGGAACTGGAGCGTGGTTTACGAATCGCTTATCAGATCAGTTCTGAACGGTGACTGGAACAGCAGTGAATCTGCTCAGAGCGGCCATGTACTCAACTACTACTGGGGCATGTCCACAGGTGCCATAGACGTTGAGACATTCGGCCTGTATGCCGGAACTGGACAGCTGGAATACATTCTTAAAAGCATGGTAAAGAACGGCACCATGAATCCGTTCTCATGCGAAATATACGATCAGAAACACAATTTGGTAAACAAGACTGCAAACTGCATGTCTGCTTCCGAGATCATAAACATTGACTGGTTAGTGGATATTGTTGAAGGAACTATACCGGACATATCACAGTTCAAGGAAGAAAGTCACGAACTCCTGTCTCAGCTGGGAGTCAGACTCAACTATGAAAAATAAGTTAAACAGAAAGTTCAGAGGTATACAATGATTCTCGACAGAATAATGAAGACCAGATATCTGGTTGAAAACAGCGGACCGGTAAACATCATGGCAGTCGCAGATGAAGAAGTTCCGAAACTTTACGACAAACATGACAGATACAGGAAAGATGAATACGAAGGTATTGACATAATACTGTCATGCGGTGATCTCAGTTACCACTATCTCAACTATATGGCTGATGTTGCTCACTGCAACGTATACAATGTTTTCGGCAATCACGACGAAAGATTTCCCGACGACGAACCTACGGGCTGCATTCCGATAGACGGAAAATTTTCAGTTATTAAAAACATACGTATACTCGGACTCGGCGGTTCAATGAAATACCGTAACTGTATAAAACATCAGTACACTGAGGAGGAAATGGCAAAGAAGGTCAAGAAACTCAGAAAAACCATCGACAAGCATAACGGTCTGGACATTCTCGTGACTCATGCTCCTGCATTCGGGATAAATGACGGCACTGATCTCTGCCATACCGGCTTCAAGGTTTTCAATGAACTGATCGACGAATACAGCCCGAAGTATTTTATCCACGGACACATGCATCAGAACTACGGAAAGTATCCGAGGATCACACAGTACAAAAACACAACAATAATAAACGCTTTCCAGTATTACAAATTCGAATATGTATTCGACGAACCGGAAGGATTATAATTTCGTAAGGCGGAGCCTGACAAGGCTTTCGTGACAGGAGGTCACAACCACGGAACCATATAAGCACACGGTCCAGTATTACGAGACCGATAAAATGAAAGTCGTGCATCATTCAAACTACATCCGCTGGATGGAGGAAGCACGCGTATATTATCTTGATAAATGGGGATATAATTTCAGAGACCTTGAAGAGAGCGGACTTGTTTCGCCTGTTGTAAGCGTTACGGGAAGATTTGTTACAAGCGCGGAATTTACTGATGAGATCATTATCTATATAGGAGTATCTGATCTTAAAAGTGCGAAATTTGTAATGAACTACAGAATGATCCGCGAATCTGACGGAGCGCTCGTTTTCGAAGGAGAATCGGTACACTGCTTTATTCGTGAAGACAGATCGATAATCCGTCTCGAACGTGATCTTCCGGGACTTTATAATAAGCTTAAGGAACTGAAAGAACAGAAAGATCCGGACTGATCTGAACTTAAGGAAACGCTGATTTATTCATAAATCAGCGTGGGGCTCCGGGGCGAAGCCCCGCAAATCCCACCTTCGGAAATCCGGCGAAGCCGGATTTCCGGTTTAATCAGTGTTTCCTTAATTATGATATTGGAGGGGTAGACTTGAAAAGCAGGTTAATTTCATTACTGTTTGCGGCAGTACTGTTATCAGTGTCCGTGACCGGCTGCGGTGACGTAAACAAATCTGATGCCGATGCTGTGGATCCCGAAGATCCGGCTGCGACAGGCGAAGAAACTGTATCTGATGAAGATGAAGCATCTGAAGATCCTGCTTCTGACAAAGAAGAAACGTCAGATCCATCAGATGATGAAAAGGAAGAAGATCCGTCAGAACCATCCGGCAAGGA
>JAGDDO010000577.1 GCA_017848205.1 Oscillospiraceae bacterium
CAATGGAGGTAACTGATATGGCATACAAAATTTCTGACGAATGTATTTCATGCGGCGCTTGTGAAGCAGAATGTCCTGTTTCAGCAATTGCAGCAGGCGATGACAAGTACGTTATCGATGCTGACGCTTGTGTTGAATGCGGTGCTTGTGCAGGTGTCTGTCCTGTAGGCGCTCCAAACGCTGAATAATATTTAAAAGAAACATATTATTTCAAATTAAAGACCGTAAGTGATGAAAATCGCAGAAGGTCTTTAATTTTTTGCTCAAATACTATTGAATACAAATCAAAAAAATGATACAATTATAATGCACGACTGCAATGCCGGAAAAAATCGTGTACCATATGAATTACGGAGGTAATACAATGAAAAATAGATTTTCAGCTCTTCTTGCTGCAGGCATACTTGCGGTGGCTTGTTTTACGGGCTGCGGCGAAAAATCAACGACTAATGTTATAAGCAACGGTACACCTGCCCAGACGGAAGCTCCTCTTCCTCCGGGAAAGGAATACACAGCAAACAAGGGCGAGGATTACAAATACGAAGACCTTGGTCTTAAGATCACTTTTGATGAACTTGCTCTTACATCTGACGAACCTGATTCAAAGGGCAGATATTCATACGCAATGGTATTCACTGCTGTGAACAACGGTGACAAACAGGTTGACGTTCGTATGCTTGATGACTTTGAGATATCAGTTGACGGCAAGAAGTACGAAGATATCTTCACAGCTGTATCAGCTGCCAACGGTGCAAACGCATACAAGGGCGGCGAAAGATACGACGCACGTCTTGAACCGGGTCAGACTGTTTCAGGATTCATTCCTTTTGCAATCGATTCTATCGACTGGAACGAACTCACTGTAACATATTATCCGGACAGAACAAAGACAAACGATACTATTATATACACGGTAAACAAATCAGAACTCATTAATAAGTTTTAAGGAAACGCTGATTTATTCGTAAATCAGCGTGGGGTTCGGGGCGAAGCCCCGCAAATCCCACCTCCGGAAATCCGGCGAAGCCGGATTTCCGGTTTGATCAGCATTTTCTTAAGATCTGACAAACAGAAAGGAAGTTTAAAATGGTTGTAATCGAAATGGAAAACGGCAAAAAAATCAAGATAGAACTTTATCCGGAGATCGCTCCGATCACAGTTGCAAACTTTGAAAAGCTTGTAAATCAGGGATTCTACAACGGACTTATTTTCCACAGAGTTATTCCTGGTTTCATGATCCAGGGCGGCTGTCCTGAAGGAACAGGCATGGGTGGTCCGGGCTGGAACATCAAGGGTGAGTTCTCATCCAACGGTGTAAAGAACGACCTCAAGCACACAAGAGGCGTTATTTCAATGGCAAGATCTATGAGACCTGACTCAGCAGGCTCACAGTTCTTCATCATGCACGAAGATGCTCCTCATCTTGACGGTCAGTACGCTGCATTCGGCAAGGTAGTGGAAGGTATCGAAGTAGTTGACGAGATCGCTGGTGTTGAAACTGACTACGCTGACAAGCCGCTTACAGCACAGGTAATGAAGTCAGTTACTATTGAATAAGTAAAAGGGAACAATGATTAAACCGCAGATCCGGCTTCGCCGGATCTGCGGGAGGAGGAGAAACGGGGCTTAGTCCCGTATCCCTGCACGTATCAATGAACTGATACGTGTTTTCTGAAGACCTTTAACAAGTGATCAATAACAGACAAGCAAAGCCCGCCGGAGACAGATCGCCCCGCCGGGCTTTATATCGGTAATAAAAGCTATGAAGATAAAAAAGAAAAAAAGAAGATCTCTTTTACTAAGAAATCTGATGGTATTTCTTGCTCCGGTGGCGATAGTGCTCCTGTTTGTGTTTGCATTTAACAAGGAGAAAGTGCATACCTACAAGGCAGTTGTGACCAAGCAGGGTGACTGTTCCAATCCGGGACTAAGAACTTATACCTGCGTCCGGTGCGGCTATACCTGCACGGAACCTATCGTAAAAAATCACGATTACGATGAGACTCTTGTGATACCGGCGGATGCAAAAAAATATATTTCCTGCAGATGCAGAGTCTGCGGAAGTGAAAAGACTCTGAAGAACATTGACGAGTCGGAAGCTATGAATAATCCGTACAGCATCATATCTGCTGAGATAACCGGCGTTGATAAGGCTTACCAGTTCACTGGCGGCGGAATTACGCCGATACCGGTTATAACGGACCAGAATAAAAACAGACTTACTGAAAACACTGACTATACAGTAAGCTACGAACACAACACCGAAGTCGGCATAGGTACGGTAAAAATAACGGGAACGGGTATTTACAGAGATGCCTGTGAAGTACACTTTACCATTTCTGCAGCGCACTGGGATGAAGAGGACGGCCAGAAATACTACTACGAAGACGGAAAGGTAACAGGCCTTAAGGAGATCGACGGAGAAGAATATTACTTCGACGAGGAAGGCGTTATGCAGACCGGCTGGCAGAAACTTGAAGACGGCGGCTACTACTGTTTCGACCGTCTGACGGGTGTGCTTGCAAAGAGTACCATGGTTGACGGTATAAATGTTGACGCAAAGGGAAGAGCCGAGGAATCGGACTACAACATTTACAAGATAGAGACCATGATGAAGGCTCATAAGATAGTTCTGGAACAGACATCACCGAAGGACAGCATGGAGGACAAGCGTCTTAAGCTGTTTAACTGGGAGATGAAGGAACACGGATATCACAGATGGAGAATACTCAAGAACATCTACCAGACATCGCCTGACTGGGAGATCACCTTTGCCAACGATATTTTTGACAAGGGCTCAGGATGCTGTGTATCCGACTCATGCGCGACAGCGTTCCTGTTCAGAGAAATAGGATATACTGAAATTTATGTCTGCCACGACACATCGCACTGCTGGTTTACAGTTGAAGGCAAGCTTTTCGATCCGCTGTTTGCTGAAGGAAAGTCCTTCTACGAAAACTACAATGCTAATTTCACGGACTACAGAGAACACCCTGTCGGAAGACGCCGCATCGACGGTGTCAGCACAGAAGACGAAGATCAGGAGGAGTAACGCATGACATTCAGTTCACTTGCATTTTTATTTATCTTTTTTCCCTTGACCTTCATTCTTTACGCTCTGACAAAGAGCATCAAGGCGAGAAATATCATTCTGGCTGCCGCAAGTATCGTTTTTTACGCTTTCGGTGAGCCTTCCGCAGTTGTGCTGCTGCTTCTTTCCGTAGCCTGTAACTATATTCTCGGAATACTCGTTACAAAAGGCAATGCAAAATCGAAAAAGATGTACGTCGTAACAGCGGCCGTTATAAACATCGGCATGCTGTTCGGCTTCAAATATCTGGGCTTTTTCGGATCGGTGCTCGGAGACCTGACACACAGCGAACTGAACGTTCCTTATCTCAGGCTTCCTATAGGCATTTCATTTTTCACTTTCCAGGGACTCAGTTATGTTATAGATGTTTACAGAAACAAAAAGCTTCTTCAGAGAAATCCTTTTTACGTGCTTCTGTACATATCTTTCTTCCCGCAGCTCATTGCGGGCCCTATAGTACGCTATGAGGATATCTCATATCAGCTCCGCCACCGTGAGTTCAACTCGGACAGAGTGAGCCGCGGGATACTCCGCTTTATTTTCGGACTCGGCAAGAAAGTGCTCGTTGCCAATCAGATGGGTCTTGTTGCGGACAAGGTCTTCTCAAGCAGCACAGAC
>JAGDDO010000578.1 GCA_017848205.1 Oscillospiraceae bacterium
AATTCAGATACGGTATATTTCCTGCTCACTGCGTCAAGAATCTCATCAGGCATGAGTTTGTGCGGTGCACGTACTGTCATGTTGATAAGTACCGTTCCGTCTTTTTTCTTCTTGATGCTCAGTCTCAGGACCTTAACGTGAAGCTCATGCATGTACTCGTTCACATCGGAAATTATACCCTGCTTGTATTCCGTCCGGAAAGATATTTCCGAGACCATCATGTTTTCCGAGCTTGGGAGTGACCAGTGCAGAATAAGCTGCAGAATTATTATCATAGCCGTGGCAACAATACCGACAATATACATTCCGGCACCGATGGCACATCCGACACCGCAGGTCGACCATATTCCGGCTGCAGTGGTAAGGCCCTTGACATATCCTCCCCGGAGGAAAATTACGCCGGCCCCCAGAAAGCTGACACCGGTTATTACATTGGCCGCTATTCGTGAAACATCGACATTTATGCCGGGAGTTCCGACAATGTCGATAAAACCGTACTTTGATACTATTACAAGAAGTGAAGCTCCAAGCGTAACCATTATATGGGTCCTTATTCCTGCTTCCTTCTGTCTCTGACTTCGTTCAAATCCGATCGCCGCACCGCATGCGGCAGCAATAACTATTCTCAGAACAATTGTCAGTTCATCAGCCATAAGCCTGATACCTCCTTTTTACCGGATTATTCTTTATATAAATTATACCATATTCTGAGCATTCAATCAATATTTCCGTGAAAATTCCGTGTTTATTACGTGTTTTTTTAATCCAAACTCGGATTATTTTCTGAATAATGTTAGAAGAAATTTAAATATTTTATTATGGTTTGTATGTACTTAACAAACCTCGCACAACGAGTTGATTTAAGTAACATCAAATGGTATAATTGTAAGAGTGACTAAATTTGAAAAGGAGCTTATTCAATGGCAAAACTAGTAAAGTACGATGTCGGTACGAACTTTGACAACAGATTATTTGACATAATCAAAGAATGTGACAAAGATCACAGAATCAAAAACCTCTACGGTAAACTCAAGCAGGACGGTCTTCCGGGCGGTCGTGCAACATCAATAATTCATGATCTTTCAGACGACCAGTTCGTTCAGTACATCAAGGATTGTAACAGTTTAGGAATTACATTCAACTATCTTATCAACCCTCTCTGCATGGGTCAGGCAGAATATGATCCTGTAGAAGGCAAGAACATCAGAGATACCCTTCACAAGCTTTATGACATGGGTGTACGTTACTTCACTATCAACTCACCTTCACTCATCAAGTATGTAAAGAAGGAATTCAAGGACGTACAGGTAACACTTGGTCTCTATGCTTATCCGATCTCAATCCAGCAGATCGAATACTGGAGAAACTGGGGCGTTGACGAACTCACACTCGACCACGCTTTCAACAGAAACTTCGACCTTCTCAAGACAGTAATGAAGACATACAAGGACAGCGACTTTGCAATGCGTATCATCGCTAACAACTTCTGTCTCAAGGAATGTCCTTACCGTCTTACACACGGTGCTTTCGTAGGTCATTCAGATCCTACAGCTATTTCAATGGACTTCAGCCTTATCAACTGTACATACAGAAAGATCAAGAATCCTAAGGCTATGCTTACAGCTGAATGGGTAAGACCTGAAGATATTCACTACTACGAAGAACTTGCAGAAGAAACAGGCTACAAGAACTTCTCAGTTAAGCTCGTTGACAGAACAAGAGCTACAGTATTTATCGAACGTGTTGTAAGAGCATATCTTGCTGAATCATATGAAGGAAATCTTCTCGATATTCTCAACTGGCCTCAGACAAGAAATATGTTCCCTAACCATAGCAGCCTCAAGCCAGCAGGCGGTCCTCCAGCAGGTATGCCGGCAGGTACTCCTCCAATGGGTATGCCGGCAGGCGACCCTCCGGCAGGTATGCCAGCAGGTGGTCCTCCAATGGGTATGCCGGCAGGCGGCCCTCCTCCAGGACCAAAGGTAAGATTCATGGAATATATGAACCCTACATTTGCACCTATCTACGGAAGAGTAATGAACTTCCCTAACATCTACATCGACAACAAGAAGCTCGACGGATTTACAGAACACTTCTTCAAGCACAATAACTGTGCTAACTCACTCTGTGCCGGTACTATCATCGAAGACGGCATGAAGTGCGACCACGCATGTGACCGCTGCGGCGCATGGGTAGACAAGGTTATCTCATACGACAAGGCTGAAGTTGAAGAATGGAAGAAGATTGCTGAAACGATCTTAAACGGTCTCCCGGCAGGCGCTCAGTACGAAAAATAATCGATATTACTTTTAAAACATAACACTGACAAGAACAGCATTCTTCCCGAAACGGATTGAATGCTGTTCTTTTTTACTGTTTTACTGTAAAA
>JAGDDO010000579.1 GCA_017848205.1 Oscillospiraceae bacterium
TTTATGTATAAACCGGCTGCAGACTTTGCTTTTTCTGACTTTTCGGCATTGATTTTTACATGCATATGTGATATGATTATGTCATAAAAATATAAACAGAAGGCGGGAAGATAACACAGGAAAACTAAAACGGGAAAAGGAAGGGATATGTTATGAAAAAAGAGCTGAAAAAGATAGTGACAATGACGGCGGCACTGGTTCTGACCTGCGGATGTATCGTGTCCGGACTGCGCCGGACTCCGGAATTAAGTTTTGCTGAAGGCAGTAACACTGAGCAGACTGAAAAGGTGACCGGAGACATAAACGGTGACGGTGCTGTAAATGCAGCCGATATTCTTAAAATGCTGCAGTACTTATACGGCGTCAGTGAACTTGATGAAAATGAAACTTTGATAGCGGACGGAAATTCTGACAGCGAGATCGATGTGGCCGATTTCATACTTTTAAAAAATAAAATAACCGATCCGGATGCTTTATCTCCTGATGATCCGTTTTACGGAGCACTTGCTGCGCCTGATCTGAAGAATATAAGAAGAGAAAGCGGTGTTGATGCGATGGATTACATGAATTTTTCTGCCGCATCTGCTGAAGCTGTTCTTGTAGATTCTGAAGATGAAAATGGTGCGGAGAATCCGGTATATTCACCGCTTAGTTACTACATGGCTTTGTCTATGACTGCTGAATGTGCAGCGGGTAATACAAGAGACGAGATAGTTAAGGCACTGGGATCGGAAGATATCGAAAAACTCCGTGAATCAAATGAAGCTCTTTTCAGGTGTGTAAACTTTGAATACGATGCTGCTAACTGTATTCTTTCAAATTCACTCTGGTTAAACAACAAATATGATTTTAAACAGGATACGCTGAATTTGCTTGCGAAAGATTACTACGCAGTATCTTTTGCAAAAGATTTCGGAAATAAGCAGACTGCAAATGAGATATCAGACTGGATCTCTAAAAATACAAAAGGAAAGCTAAATCCTGAAATAAAGATCGATGATCCTGAACTGGATGTAATGAAGATACTGAACACTGTTACCTTTAAAGCTCCGTGGGACGAGGCATTTAAGAGCAGCGGAAAAGAAGTTTTCCATAAGCGTGACGGTTCAGAGGTGGCCTGCGATTTCCTGAAAGAACAGACTAATGGTGCTGTGGGATCCGGAGATAATTACAAAGTTTTCTGTAAGAGTTATGATTACGGATTCAGAATGAACTTCGTTCTTCCGGATGAAGGTGTTGATATAAATGATATCATCTCAGATTCTGACAAATTAGCGGCGATTTATACCGGAGATTATGAAGCCGAGGAATATGAGGTAGATTTTTCAATGCCTCAGTTTGAAGTATCGTCAAAGTTTGACCTTAAAGGATCAGCACAGAAACTTGGAATCAGTGATGCATTTAATTCCGGCAAAGCAGATTTCAGCTCATTGACAGATAACGAAAAGAGCGGCGCCTATATAGATGCAATTACTCAGGAAGCAGTGCTCAAAACTGATAAGGACGGCAGTGAAGGTGCGGCATATACCATTGTAGAAATAAAGGCATCAGCTTCACCAATGCCTTTACCAAATAAAA
>JAGDDO010000580.1 GCA_017848205.1 Oscillospiraceae bacterium
CAGCTTCAGGCCAGTTGTTTGCTGAGTTTGCATTTGAGTTCGGAACGTAAACCTCAGTCATCCAGATCTCCTTGCCGCTGTTTTCAACTGTAGGATAATCCATGCCGTTACGCTGTGTTCCGTAGAAGTGTGTACCGAAAAGATCACAGTTAGCCATTGCCTGTGAGTTCTGAATTATCTTCTTGTAGTACATTTTACCGTGTCCTGAACCTTCATAGCCGTACTGGAAGCTTTCAGGAGACATGAGTCTTGTCTTTGTTCCCTGCTTTACTGCCTGTCCGTAGTTAGCAATGAAGTTTGTTGTACGGTCAGGTGACCAGTATGTCCATTCCTGTGAGTAGTCAGGTTCGTTCTGAACTGATACTGAGTAAAGGTTGATGCCCTGGCTTTCAATGTACTTTACAAAACTGTTGAGGTGCTGTGCGTACGAACCTTCTGCACCGTCATTGAGAACATAAAGACCGCTTGTAGGCTGCTTGCCGCCGCCGTGGCGCATGCTTGCCGGAGGATTCCATGGTGTTGCAAATACTGTAGCACCGAGCTTCTGAGCCTTCTGAGCTGTAGGAACTGCATTCTTCCATGCGTTCTTGTCATCACTTACGAAAATACGGAGAATTGTAAGTCCGAGCTGGTTAGCTCCGTTTCCGAAAGCTGTCTGGATCTCTGAATCCTTCATGTCACCGCCGCCGTTGTAGCTCTGCCACTCCGGATGGTTCATACCGCCGAAACCGCGGATGTACTGATATGTCTTTGAAAGATCTACTGTTGCAGTTGAGGCTGCTTTTACTGAAGCTATTTCAGCATTGTCATTTCCCGGTAACATTGCAGCCATTCCAGCGGCCATAGTCGCTGCTGTCAGGCCTGCAACGCCTGACTTCAACATTTTTCTGAAATTTAACATACTTACACAAATCCTTTCCACTTTTTGCCGTAAATATTTCGTTTCCTTTCCTGTACTCCTGCAAAACTGCTGCCGGAGATGTTCTTTCAGATACTGCAGCAAAGAAAATACGGGGGATTCACTGCAGGATCTGTTTCTGTTTTCCGAAAAATCTGATAAAAATTTGTACTTATTTTGTTCGGAAAACGATAACATAAAACAGGACCTACTTTAAATTGATTTTATCATTTAATATAATTTTAAGCAACCCACATTCCGCACATTTTGGTAGATAAAACGCACATTTCAGTATTGACCCGCATTGTTTTATATGTTATAATCTTATTGACATAATTGTACGTAAATCAGGATTGTAATGACGTAAAAACGACGTTCAGTGTTCATAAAATATAAAAGGCTTACACGTGGAAACAGGCTGGTTTTCATTTATGAACATTTAAGAGGTGATTGTTATGCAGAAAAAGCGACTTACTTTCGGAGTTGTTGCTGCACAGGCATCGGATATAGAGCAGCGTCGCATTATGGAAGGGATTATTGAACAGGCTAAGTTGCTGAACATTGATACGGTTGTTATTTCGAACATATACAATCCTGACAAATCACTCTACACCATCGACTGTCGGAAGGAAAACAATATCTACGAACTTCTGAACACATCCGGATTTGACGGATTCATCCTCATTGCTGAAGCCATAATCAACTCGGATCTGCAGAAAAGGATAGCCGGAGCACTGGAAAAGCGTCCGGAAATACCGGTCGTAGTAATCGGGGCACCGGGTGAAGATCTTATGCGTGATTACTTCGAAGTCATCAATACCGACGATATTGCTGACACAGAAGAGATAACTGACCATATGATCGACTGCCACGGATGCAGGGACATAGACATTCTTACAGGACGGCCGGATATGGAAGTATCATCCCTGCGCGTTGAAGGATACAGACGTTCACTCGAAAAGCACGGAATACCGTTTGACAGCAGCAAGGTAATATACGGCGATTTCTGGACTACTTCCGGAGAAACACTTGCCGGCCAGTACATAAGCGGCGAACGCAAGAAGCCTGAAGCACTGATCTGCGCAAACGACTACATGGCATACGGACTTCTCGACAAGTTCGCGGAAAACAACGTTAATATACCGGAAGAAATGCTTGTAGCCGGATACGAATACATATTAAAAAGAATATACCACTACCCTGTCCTTTCAACATACCGCAGAAACAGGTTTGCTCTCGGATCGGAAGCTGTAAATCTTCTTTTCTCGAAGATAAATCACACGGAATACAAACCTCAGATGTCGCTTAAAGGAAAGTTCATCACCGGCGGCTCCTGCGGATGCGGAGTGGACCGCACTGAATACATGACCGAGCTGAACGAGGAAAACTCAAAGAAGAGATACCGTTTTTTCAATCTGTTCAGCGATTTTGCGGAAAAAATGACAGTATGTACATCAATGAGCGATTACGTGTCAACTCTCTCAAACTTCACATACATGGTCAGAGACCTTGACGCCATGTATCTCTGTCTTCTCGAAGACTGGTACAACAGCGAACCGGCGGAAAGCACACCGGGAGCTGTCATGAACTGCTATACTATTAAAAATGATTTTACGAATGAATACAAGACCTCGTTTGTTACGGAAAATGACATTTCCTCTATACTTTCCTACTGCAGCGAGCCGTGTGCATACTATTTCAACCCGCTTTTTTTCAGAGACCGGTATTTCGGATATATCGTAACAGTCTACCGGAACCCGAACACATACGACTCGATCTTCCGCAGCTGGCTGAAGACCGTTTCAAATGCTCTGGAAATGCTGAGACTGAAAAACGACATAAACTATCTTACGCAGTGCCGCGGACTTTCACAGCAGCATGACACAAGCACGGGTATGCTCAACCGTTCAGGTTTCGAAAGTGCTGTAAAACGTGCGGCTTCTTCCGCGCCGGCTGGCAGCAGCATATGCTTCCTGCTTTTAAAGACAGAGCTTTTCTCGGAAAACATACAGTTTGACAACCATGAATCAAAGCTCGTAACACTTAATGAAATAGCGGGCATAATGAAATCACTTTCAGGCAACCGCAACGAATTATGCGGACGTGTTTCGGAAAACACATACGCTTTTGCAGCCTTCGGCAGTCTTCCGGACAATTACTGCGAAAATCTAACCGACAGGCTCAACTGCATGCTGCTTCATGCCACATCATACATATCAGAATACGGTACAAACTCATTTGTATGCATTTCAGACACCTTCAGGTCAGATGATTTCAGCTATGACACCATTGTAGCTGAAATGAACGAAAGAATAAAAGCTGAAGCGGCAGTAAGGACAACACAGCAGAGACAGCCTCATTTTTCAGAGTTTCAGAGTCTGCGTGACAGCATCTACCTTGAACCGTCCGAAGCACATTACTCTGACGAACTCTGTCAGAAACTGTGCTTAAGCACCGGTTACTTCCGCAACATATACAAGAAATATTTCGGAATAAGCTATCATCAGGACTGCATAAAGAGCAAGATAACCCTTGCCAAGTACCTTTTATGCACATCATCAATGAGTATAACCGCAATAGCATCAAAGTGCGGCTACGAAGATGAAAAATACTTCATGAGGCTTTTCCAGCAGAACACATCACATACACCGAACAGATACAGAAATATGTTCCAGAAATAACAGCAGCTGATTTCTGCAGATAAAGAACGATCTGAACAGTAAACAGGGCGACCCCGGCGGCAGTTTAAGCCGTCAGGGTCGTTTTTATATACCTCCTCAGGTTTACCGCACTGCCGTACTGAAATCAGGAAAAAGTCACGCTTCATTAATGTTTCTGTTTCTTTTGTTACTGGAATTTATCACCTTTGTAACTGAATCTTAATTGCTTTTGCAGCCTCCTTATGTTATCATCAGAGTGTAGAATAAACGGAACCGTATCTGCTTAAGATACAGGCAGACGAATATGATAACAGAAAGGACAATGACAGGATGAAAAATTTTTTCAGAAAATTTTCTGACTCACTTGACGCGTACATAGAAACCAAGCAGTTCAGATGGTTCAGAAGACTGATCATTGCTCTCGGGTTCACCGTTACCGGATGCGTATGCTTCCTGGCCGGATTTTTTCTGAACCGAAGCGACAACATGATCTACCAGAGCAATATAAATGCAATGACAAGGACTATCGAAGCCGATCCCGCAGAAGCCGCAGATGAACAGTCCGGTGAATCCGCTGCACCTGCGGTCACGGAGGAAACAGCGGCAACAACCACGGTGACAACAACACAGGCTCCGAAGGAAACGCTCAGCCGTGAACTGCTTGATTCATACATCTACGAAGATCTTAAGTTCCAGCCATATACTTACCGCTACAGCAACACTGCAGCTTTCCACAACAGAACCACTATAGAGGATTTCGGCGTCCCGCTTACGAAAAAGTCATTTACGATTTCCTACGAAGGTATCATAACAGCCGGATTTGACTCCGAAGATATTATCGTTGATAACGATGATGACAATTACATCATACGTATCACATTCCCGGAAGCATATATCATCTCACACGAAATTGACGAAGATTCATTCGAACTCGAAAACGTTCAGGACAACTTTTTCAACCCTATAACAGACTACGACCTTACAAGCACATGCGAAGGCCAGAACAGCCGGATGGAAGAACAGGC
>JAGDDO010000581.1 GCA_017848205.1 Oscillospiraceae bacterium
AATGACATATGTTAGAGAAGGCAGTATCCCAGACAGTAAAAAAATCTGCACTGCAGGAGATGAACAGGGAGCTTCGTGAATCACTTCCCCGTCTTCAGCTTAAAATAAAGGAGCAGAACAGACCGGTCATACTGGTTTTTGAAGGCTGGGAAGCATCAGGAAAAGGCAGCGTTATTGCATCTGTTATAAAATATCTTGATCCGCGTTTTTTCAAAGTATTTACCGTGGAGGCGCCTGATGAAACCGAAAAACGATATCCATTCATGAAACGCCACTGGGGCATGATACCGGAAAAAGGAAAAATATCGGTTCTGGACAAAAGCTGGTACTCCGAGCTTGCATGCGCTTTTCTCGAAGGAAAGATAACTGAAAGCGAATACGACAGGCGGATAATTTCCATAAGGAATTTTGAACGTCAGCTTTCAGATGACGGCTATATAATAGTTAAGATTTTCCTTCAGATAGACGCTGACGAGCAGAAGAAGAGAATGAAAAAACTGAGCGATGACAAGAAGACAAAGTGGCGTGTCACTGAAAGTGACCGGTTCCAGAACAGGAACTACAGCAAGTACTACCGTACATACGACGATCTGCTTTCAATAACGGATTTTCCGTTTGCGCGCTGGAACGTGATCGACGCCAAAAAGTCCACTTTCACAAAGTACATGGTATACACCATAATCAACGAGACTGTGACAAACGCCATGACCAGTACCAAACGTTCCATTTCACGCACTTCACCGTTCAGACTTATCGATATGCCGAAGCTTTCCGAAACCGAGCTTGACGGAAAAGTTATAAGCACGGAACGCTACCCTGAGCTTCTGAAGAAATATCAGAAGAAACTCTCAGACATTCACAATATACTATATAAAAAAGGAATACCTCTCATACTCTGTTTTGAAGGCTGGGACGCAGCCGGCAAGGGCGGTGCTATAAAACGTATATCATCTGCGCTTGATCCGCGGGGATATGAGGCTGTTCCGATATCTGCACCTGACAGGACAGAGCTTGCCCACCACTATCTGTGGCGGTTCTGGAACCGTATTCCTAAAAGCGGACATATAGCGATCTTCGACAGGACCTGGTACGGCCGTGTAATGGTCGAAAAGATCGAGGGATTCACTGAAAAAAGCAGGTGCGATGCAGCATTCAACGAGATCAATGAATTTGAATATGAGCTCACGGGTTCAGGGGCGATAGTAATAAAATTCTGGCTGCACATAGACAGCGATGAACAGTTAAAAAGATTTACCGACCGCCAGAACACCCCTGAAAAGCAGTGGAAGATAACTGAAGAGGACTGGCGAAACCGTGACAAATGGGATCAGTACGAACAGGCCGTGGATGAAATGATCGCAAAAACATCCACCGCATTTGCCCCGTGGCATATCATTGAAGCCAACAGCAAGCTCTATGCCCGCCTGAAGATAATAAACATTATCATAAAAACCGTACAGGACCACATAAAAACCTGATCATTTTTTGCTTTAAGTGCAATTAAAGTTGCGTGCTGCACGCAGTTTGTAGTATAATTATAGTGAACGTCATAATAAATCTGACGTTCACTATATTATTATCGAAAAATGGATGTGTATGTTCTCACACTCATTTCATATTTCAGGAAACGCTGATCATTCACAGATCAGTGCGGTGAACGGGGCGGCAGCTCCGCACCGCATTTCCTGTTTGATCAGTGTTTCCTTTATTCTATTTTATTAAATGCAAACATTTTGCAGAAAGGTTGATTTTCCAATGAAGAACAGAAAATTCTGGAGTCGCTTTCTTGCAGGTGCACTGAGCCTTACTGTCGTCAGCAGTGCTATGGCTCCGTCACTTGTGGATGCAACAGCCGGAGACCCGCCGCCGGAGATATGGGACGATGAACGTGTTTTCCCTGATCCGGATTCATTCAGCTATGATGACGTTGAAGTAAACTTCGCCAAGGCACTTCAGTACGTCCTCTATTTCTATGACGCTGAAATGTGCGGCAAGGATGTAAACCCGAAAACAGGTGAAAAACTCCGTCAGCTTGAATGGCGCGGACCGTGTCACGTTGAGGACTACGCGATTCCTCTCCAGCCTGTTGATATGGAAGGCGCTGACGCAAAGTTCGGTACTAACCTCTCACAGGAATTCATCGATGAGTACAGAGACATCCTTGATCCTGACGGTGACGGCACCATCGACTGCGGCGGCGGTATGCACGATGCCGGTGACCACGTAAAATTCGGTCTTCCTGGTACATACGCAGCTTCGACTCTCGGATGGGGCTACTACGAATTCAGGGACTCCTACAAGGATACAGGAAACCAGGAACACATCGAAACTATTCTTCATCAGTTCAACGACTTCTACATGAAGGGTACTTACCTCGATGAAGACGACAAGGTAGTAGTTTTCTGCTATCAGGTCGGCGAAGGCAACAACGACCACAACTACTGGTGCCCTCCTGAACTTCAGGACACAAAGATGCTCCTCAACTTCGCAAGACCTGCATACTTCGCAACTGTAGACACACCTGCTTCAGATATGTGTGCAGGCGCTGCAGCTTCACTTGCTATCAACTACCTCAACTTCAAGGACACAGAACCTGAATATGCTGAGGAAAGCCTTAAGAAAGCCATCGCACTTTATGACTTTGCCCGCGAGACTCACAAGGAAGCCGAAGACAGCAACGAAGTACTCAGCCTCGGCTACGACGGCGGTTTCTATACTTCAAGCTACGACTACGATGAACTTGCATGGGCTGCCGTATGGCTCAACATCTGTACAGGCAAAAAGGAATACATCGATCACATCAACTCAGTTGATACTTCTGAAGTAACTGAAACAGGCGGTTACAAATATACCGGATATATCAAGAGAATCATGGAGACAACAGGTTCTACATGGCAGAATATCTGGGTACACTGCTGGGATACAGTATGGGGCGGCGTTTTTGCAAAGCTCGCACCTATCACAAACAACGAACGTGACTGGTTCATTTTCAGATGGAATCTCGAATTCTGGTCAGGCGAACCGCACCTTAAGTGTGCAGGCCTTGCAGACGAGATCTGGAACATGGACTACCAGCACATCAAAGACGTTGATCCTAACGACAAGACATACATCAACATGTCACCTTCAAAGTTTTCTGTTGTAAACGAATACGGTTCATGCCGTTACAACACAGCTGCAGGTCTCTGTGCTGCCGTTTACAGAAAGGAAACTGCAAAGTTTGACGAGGAATACACAGGATTCACTGACTGGGCTGAAAGACAGATGGAATACATCATGGGTAAGAACCCGATGAACCGTCCGTACATCGTAGGCTACTCACCTACAGCAGCTTCACATCCTCACCACCGTGCAGCTCACGGTTCAACAACATTCAGCATGGATGATCCGATCGATCAGGCACATACACTCTGGGGTGCTCTTGTAGGCGGTCCTGACTCAACAGACTGGCACAGAGACATCACAAAGGACTACGTTTACAATGAAGTTGCCGTTGACTACAACGCAGGTATCGTAGGCGACCTTGCCGCTCTTTACAAGTGGTACGGAACAGAAGACATGAAGCCTGAAGAAAACTTCCCTCCGAAGGAACCTGCAAAGACAGACTTCTGGATCGAAGGCAACGTTGTACAGGAAAACGTTGAAAGAACACAGGTAACTGTACGTGTACACAATGACACAACACAGCCTCCGAGATATCTCTACACAG
>JAGDDO010000582.1 GCA_017848205.1 Oscillospiraceae bacterium
AACCGCAGATCTTGTAGTTTGCCTTGTTCTGCTGGAGGACCTGCTTGTCGAAACTTGCAAAACCTTCAGGAGCAAAACGGGTAACGATTTTTTCAAGGATCTTTCTGCTGATAACGAACATGTTGAGTGAACGGTTAGCCTCACCGAGAATATCAGGATTGATGGTAGCGCTCACTACTCTCTTGTCGCTGTCCACTTCAAGGATGGTTGAAGCTCTTGAACCGACACCGTTGTTTGTAAAGTTGTGCTTTGCATATACAACTGTAATGTCAGCTTCATTTCTCTTGTGTTCCCTGATGACCTGTCTGAAGTCGATAGTAGTAACTACGTCACAGTCAGACATTACTACGTATTCAGCGTCTGAGTGCTGAATAAACGGGAGAACCCCTTCAAGTGCTTCGATTCTTCCTCTGTAAAGACCGTTCATATGGTTTGAAAACGGAGGAAGAAGATGAAGTCCGCCGTTCTTTGTACCGAGGTCCCATTCACGTCCTGAACCGATGTGGTCAAGAAGTGACTGGTAATTCGCCTTGGTAATGATACCTACTTCAGGAATACCTGAATTGGTCATGTTTGAAAGCGGAAAATCTATAAGTCTGTATCTGCCGCCGAACAGGATGGAACCCATGGTTCTTACCTGTGTGAGTTCAGAAACAGCTTCGTCATGCATATTTGAAAAAATAAGTCCAAGAATATTATTATAGATCATACGTTACATCCCCCTTAATCATTATACCGTTGGAATCATCTGACCGGGAGCTACAGAAACGCCTGATGATATAACTTCACCGTGACCTATAACGGCTATATCCCATTTCTGATTTTCGCCTGTCTCTTCCTTTGAAGCACCGATCTTTACATCTGATTCAATAACAGAATCAGCCCCGATGATCGCATACTTCACAACTGCGCCTGACTTGATAACTGCACCAGGCATAACAACACTGTGATCGATCACAACATTGTTTTCGATAGTAACACCTGAATAGATAATGGACGAATGAACGCTTCCGTTAACTGAGCATCCGTCACTTACAAGTGAATCCTGGATATCTGCTTCAGGTCCTATGTACTGCGGAGGAAGACTCATGTTTCTTGAGTAGATCTTCCAGTCTGCATCATAAAGTTCAAGATCGGATGAATTGAGAATGTCCATGTTTGCTTCCCAGAGGCTGTAAAGAGTACCTACGTCCTTCCAGTAGCCTTCAAATGCATATGCGTACATTCTCTCGCCGTTCTGAAGCATTGCAGGAATGATATCCTTTCCGAAGTCCTTTGAACCGCCGGCATTTTCGTTTTCGATAAGATATTTTCTTAATTTGTCCCAGGTGAAAACGTAAATACCCATTGAAGCCAGAGTTGACTTAGGTTCCTTAGGCTTTTCCGTAAAATCAACTATGCGGCACTCGCTGTCGCATGTCATGATACCAAAACGAGATGCTTCTTCAAGTGAAACATTGAGCACTGCAATAGTAGCATCAGCAGAATGTTCCTTATGAAAATCGACCATCTTGGAATAGTCCATCTTGTAGATGTGGTCACCGCCGAGAACGATGATGTATTCCGGATTGTATCTGTCGATAAATCTCATGTTCTGATAAATAGCGTTTGCTGTACCTTCGTACCATGAACTGCCTGAAGCAGTCTGGTATGGCGGAAGGATGTGAACGCCGCCCCTGAGTCTGTCAAGATCCCATGGCTGACCGTTTCCAATGTAGTCATTGAGTTCAAGAGGCTGATACTGTGTGAGCACACCTACTGTATCAATACCTGAATTTGAACAGTTGGAAAGCGGGAAATCAATGATCCTGTACTTTCCGCCGAACGGAACCGCCGGCTTAGCCATTTTCTGTGTCAAAGCATATAATCTGCTTCCCTGCCCTCCGGCAAGAAGCATAGCTATGCATTCCTTTTTCATAATAAGCCCTCCCTATTTCATTTTAAGTTTTGCTTGATTTTTTCTTTGCTGTTGCTTTCTTTTTCTTCTGAGACTTCTTTATCTCACTGTTCTTTATATGCTGCAGATAAAGTACTGATAGAGGAGGCAATGTGAGTGATATGCTCTGATCGTATCCGTGCATCGGGACATCTGCTGTTTCATATTTTTCAGCTGACTTTCCGGAACCTCCGAAAGCCGCGTTGTCAGAATCGAATACAAGTCTGTATTCTCCCTCTTCTGAAACGCCAATACAGTAGTTCTCGCGTTCGACAGGAACAAAGTTGCATACAACAATGATCTCGTTCTCATTATCATCGATACGTCTGAACGAAATAACGCTCTGCTTGTAGTCGTCGTTTGAGATCCATTTGAATCCGCCCCATGAGTTATCGTTTTCCCACATAGGAGGATTGTTTATATAAAATTTATTGAGCTGTCTGTTAAAATCCTGAAGCTGTCTGTGTGTTTCAAAATCAAGAAGACACCAGTCCAGACCTTCTTTGTAGTTCCATTCTTTTCTCTGACCGAATTCCTGTCCCATGAAGAGCAGTTTCTTGCCCGGATGAGCCATCATATAGCACATGAAAGCTCTGTAGGAACTGAATTTCTGGTAATCGTCACCGCTCATCTTTTCGAGAAGCGAGCACTTTCCGTGAACGACTTCATCGTGAGATATCGGAAGAACATAGTTTTCCGAGAAGCAGTAGAAGAATGAAAATGTTATCTTGTCATGATTGAACGCTCTGTAGATAGGGTCAAGAGACATGTAGAAAAGCATGTCATTCATCCAGCCCATGTTCCACTTGTAGTTGAATCCGAGACCGCCTATGTCTGTAGGTTTTGTTACCATAGGCCATGCAGTGGATTCCTCAGCGATCATGAGAGTGTTAGGGTTGTTCCTGAACACTTCCTCATTCAGAATACGGAAAAACTCAACGGCTTCAAGGTTTTCCTTGCCGCCGTAAATGTTCGGTGCCCATTCACCGTCCCGCCTGTCATAATCAAGATAAAGCATTGAAGCCACTGCATCCACCCTGAGTCCGTCAAGATGGAACTCGTTGATCCAGTAGCACGCATTTGATACAAGGAACGACCTTACAGGTCCCTTGCCGTAGTCGAAAACATGAGTTCCCCACGCTTTGTGTTCACGTTTTCTCTGGTCTTCATATTCGTAGCAGCATCCGCCGTCGAACATGTACAAGCCGCATTCATCCTTTGGAAAATGCGCCGGTACCCAGTCAAGGATAACGCCGATATTGTTCTGGTGGAACATGTCGATCATGCGTCTGAAATCATCCGGTGTACCGTAGCGTGAAGTAGGCGCATAGTAACCGGTGACCTGATAGCCCCATGAGCCGTCATAAGGATGTTCAGTAAGAGGCATGAACTCAACATGAGTATAGGACATGTCCTTAAGATAAGGAATTATTTCCTCAGCGAACATCGTATAACTCTTGAAAGTGGAATCCCCGTTCATTTTCCATGAGCCGAGATGTACTTCGTAAATGTTTATCGGACCTCTGTAGATCTCGCGGTCTGATTTCTTGTCACGCCATTTCTGGTCATTCCATTTGTAATCAGACTCAAATATTTTTGAAGCAGTCTCAGGCCTTGTTTCATAGTGATTTGAATACGGGTCAGATTTCATAACGATTCTGCCGTCCGGAGTCTTTATGCTGTACTTGTAGTTGTCATACTGAGCAAGTGCAGGAATTTTAGCCTCCCAGATCTCATCAGAAATCTTATACATACGATTGCAGTCGCGGTTCCAGCCATTGAACGAACCTACAACTGAAATGTCACGGGCATTTGGTGCCCAGACACGAAAATAATGATAGTCTGTTCCGTTTTCGTTCACCCTGTGTGCACCGAAAAATTTATATGATTCAAAATTATTACCCTGCTGGAAAAGGTATATCGGAACATCGTATGTATTGTCGTAATTTGTACTATTGTGCATCAAATCACCCTCCCATAACTACTTTTTATTATAACAGAATGTAAAAATTTATTCAAGTCTTTTAATCGTTTTTTTATGCTTTTGTCAGTTTAACTCATTGAAGCATTAAATTATAGTGCAATTTTTTTGGTAAAATGATATTTAATAATTTAACTGTAGTTCAATAAGAAAACAAAAAACGATGATTTAAAGTGTTTTTTCTCCGTTTTACACAATACCTTTGTGCATGTTAGTGTTCACGGAACACTATAATTCGTCATAAAGACTGAGGTATTTTTACTGAATATTCTGCCGCAGCACACCTGAGAATGAAATAAGTTTTTCCATATCGAGCTGTTCCACTCTTGTGTTTTCCCCGAGTCCGCACTCTGCAAGAGCACTGATGATCTGTTCCTTGCTTAGCTTCATCATTGACGAAAGAGAATTTGCAAGTGTTTTTCTTCGCTGCGAAAAAGCAGATTTAACGACTGTAAAGAAGAATTTTTCCTCTTCTGCTGAAAGATCATATTTTCTGCTAACATCGATCCTGATAACCGCCGAATCGACATTAGGCGACGGAACAAAGCTTCCGCGTGACACCTTGAACAGTGTGTTCGCAGTTCCGTAGTAGCTTACGGCAACTGAGATAGCACCGGACTGTCTGGTTCCGACGTCGGCACAGAGTCTGTCAGCTGCTTCCTTCTGTACCATGACGGTAAGAGAATTCACTCTTGCGCCGCTTTCAAGGAAGTACATGATCACCGGAGATGTTATATAGTAAGGAAGATTTGCACATACCGCAACATCCATTCCCTCAAACTCATCTTCAATAAGCTTTTTTAGATCAACTTTCATTATATCTTCGTTGATGATCTTTATGTTGTCAAACTCCGAAAGAGTTTCCTCAAGCACAGGAAGAAGTCTTTCGTCTATCTCGACAGCCACGACCTTGTCAGCACGGAG
>JAGDDO010000583.1 GCA_017848205.1 Oscillospiraceae bacterium
GAGCCGTTTTCCTCATCGCATCCCACAATGAAACGAACGTTGTGTGTAAGATCGATGCCCAGTTCCTTAAGAGCCTTAAGAGCATAGAGAACTGCAATGGCAGGTCCCTTGTCATCGATGGTACCGCGTCCGTAGATCCTTCCCCCAGATATCTCACCGCCGAAAGGTTTAAAAGTCCAGTCCTTTTCCGTAACCGGAACAACGTCAAGATGGCAGAGAACACCGAGTTTTACCGGCTTTTCGTTATACTCTATGGTACCTGCGTAATTTTCAAAATTATTTGTGCAGAAGCCTTCCTCGTCAGCCATTTCAAGAAACATCTTAAGTACTTTTGAACACTCATCTCCGTACGGTCTTTCAGGAGTTCCCGGTACAGACACGCTCGGAACAGCGATTATCTTTCTTAAGGCTTCTATCATTTTATCAAAGTTTCTGTCTATTGCAGCGTTGATTTTTTCTCTCAATTATTTTCCCTCCCTAAGTGCGTTTACCTCATCTTCATCCGGCTTTACATAAACCGTTGAGTTGTTCGTAAAGATGACCATTCCCGGCTTTGCGCCGTTCGGCTTCTTTACATAGCGTGCTTCGGTGTAGTCCACCGGCACCTGTGATGAATTCTTCGCCTTGCTGTGGTATGCCGCAAGCATGGCTGCTTCCATTATCGCCTTTTCGGACGGTTCCTTTCCCTCTGTAAAGAGGATCGCATGGGAACCGGTAATGTTGTGGGTGTGGAACCAGATGTCCGTCTTCCCCGCTGTTTTCAGTGTAAGCTTGTCGTTCTGCTTATTGTTTCTTCCTACGAACACGGTAAATCCGTCACTGGTCCTGAACTTAAGCGGCGGCTGTTCCTTAGGCGGCTTTCCCTTCATCTTTCCGGCTCTTAAATAGCCCTGCTCAGCAAGTTCAGCTCTGAGTTCAATTATGTCAAGATCAGTACGCGCTCTCGTAAGCGAATCAAAAACGCTTTCTATGTACACAAGCTCCTCGCTGTTTTTACGTATCTGCTCAGTCAGCACCTGTTCGGCCGTGACCAGCTTCTTGTACTCGTGATAGTATTTCTGCACGTTCTTTGCCGGAGCAAGTCTGCCGTCAAGCTTTATTTCCACCTGCGGGCAGTTTTCATCGTAAAAGTTTTCAAGAGTAACGCTTTCATCGCCCTTGTTTATACGATAGATATTTGCCGAAAGCAGGTCACCGTACAGCTTGTACTCATCCTTCCTGTCACAGTCGGCAAGCTCTGCCTGCTGGTTTGAAATTCTCTTGCTTATTCTCTCGGTAAGATTCATAAGCAGACGGAAAAGATCATTTGCACGCTGTTTTATTCTCGATTCAGTATCTCTTGAAGCATAGAAATAGTCAAGCGTTTCGCTGGCACTCTCCTTCTGCTGCTTGATGAGTATAGCCCCGTACTGCTGTACATCGATGAACGTAAAGTCCTTCGGCAGGTTTTCCTTCGTCCTCAGAACCGTAAACTGAAGTTCACCTTTACGGTACTGATCTGCAGTCTGCTTTATTTTGAAGATAAGTCTTCCGAGTATATTCTCATCAAGTTCCGAAAGATTTATGTCCTCGCCTCGTGTCGCATAGAACACCCATTCCCTTGCGATTACCGGTGATATACCTTCAAAAATTTTCACAAGTGCCTTTGCAGGATCACCTGTTTTGTATTCCGCCAGAGCCGCGCGTATATCCTCATCAGATGCTTCTGTAAACAGAAGGCGCTTGTCTCTCGGCGGAAGCTCGTATTTCATTTTCGGAAGAACGAGTCTCGCCCTTGACATTTCCGCATCAACTCGTTTTATACTGTCAATAATACAGCCGTCCTCACCCACAAGGATAAGGTTCGAGTACTTGCCCATTATCTCGCTTACCAGCGTAAGGTTTACAAGGTCTCCGAGTTCGTTCATTGCTTCAAAGTCGAAGCAGAGTATTCTTTCGAATCCGTCCTGTCTTATCCCGAGAAGCTTTGCTCCTCCGAGATGTTTTCTCATAAGCATGCAGAACATAGGCGGTACCGCAGGATTATCTATATCGGAAGCTGTGATGTGCACACGGGCACTGTCAGCAGCCGCACTGAAAAGAAGTCTGGCACTTCCTCCCCTGTAGCGTAATCCTATTACCATCTGTTCCTTTGACGGCTGATATATTTTATCAACTCTGGCACCTATGAGAAATTCAAGTTCCTTCTTTACAAGATGAAGGAACGCTCCGTCCAATGCCATTTGTTTTTCTCCTTTAAATATATTTTGTCATTTACGATTTAATCAGTGTTTCCTGAGATACAGCGTACAACGTCAGTACAGGTGATCGCTGTTTCTACATTCACTTCCGGTGCTGCAGTCTTAAGAAGCTTCGCAAGATATTCCGCACTCATGCGCTCTGTGTAGAAATGTCCGCAGTCGAAAAGCGTGATGCCCTCACTTACAGCACTGAGCCACACGTCGTGCTTGACATCGCCTGTAATATACGCGTCACAGTTATTCTTTGAAACGAAGGAAAGAAGTGATCCGCCGCTTCCTGAACATATAGCTACTCTTCTTATCTTCTTCATTCCAGTCGCAAAACGCACCGGACCGCCGCCGAACATTTTTCCAAGCCTGCGTGCCATATCTTCAGCTGACAGACCTTCTTCAGTGATCTCGATTATTCTTCCGTCACCGTCTGCAGAATCAGGGCTTTCAGGTATCATAGGCGTTCTGAATTCAGAGGTTTTGAATTCCCTGCTCATCATATCGGCTATCATATCATTGATACCGTGTACGGCCTTGTCGAGCGGAGTGTGCACACATA
>JAGDDO010000584.1 GCA_017848205.1 Oscillospiraceae bacterium
ATTTCTATAAATTATTATAGAGAAACACCGGATAAAAGGTGATTTCGTAAAAAAATAATAATTGGGTAAAACAAAATATAGGAGGTACGTAGTATGGACGGTATTTATAATTCACTTCAGATGGAAGAAATCACAGATCAGTATGATCCGGCAGAGATGGAACAGCAGAAAGGCTTAGCTATTGTAGCATTCCTTCTTCCATTCCTTTTCTTTATTCCTGTCACATCAAATAAGGACTCACTTTATGCTAAGGCAGTTGGAAACCAGTCACTCACAATATGCGCAGCTGAAATCGTGATCTGGGTACTGAGAATGATTCTTGGCGGTATTCCTGTGCTTGGTAAAATATTAGGCTTTGTATTAGGCTTAGTTTCTCTTGCGCTGCTTGTACTTCAGATTCTTAAGATCGTTGATGCTGTAAACGGCAAGATGAGAAAAATGCCATTCGGTTTCGAGATCAGCGCATTCAAGTGATTTGATATCATACAATTAAAATCGAAAACAACAGGCGGTCGGCTCAGGCCGCCTGTTTTGATGTTATAAAGGGAATTTTTACTGCCGGCTGTGCAGGACTGTTCCTGTCGTCTGTTTCTTATCAGATGCTGCGGCAGACAGATGCATAGGCAGTATAATATATATCAATGTAAAGGAGTTCGTCATGAACGAAGCAAGACTTATAAACTTTAACGGAACACCGTGTGTTGAGCTTACAGCAGGCGGTTACACAGCACTCATCGCTTATGAGATTGGCTGTAATGTTATCCGCCTCAGAAACACTGAACATTCAGTTGAATTTTTCAGATTCAATGCGGAAAATCCGGCTGAGACAATAATCAACTCACCTGAAGTATGGGGAATGCCTACTCTTTATTTCCCGAACAGACTTGCCGACGGTGTTCTTAAGACATCCGACGCTGAATATCACTGGCCGGTGAATGAAAAGAATCACTACAACAACCACATCCACGGCTTCCTCCACAAGAGAGTACACTCCGTTGAGGAATACAGTGCTGATGAGAACAGTGCATGGGTAAAGACAAAGTTCGTTTTCGACAGAAACGATGAGTTCTACCAGTACTTCCCGGTTGATTTCACAGCCGAATACACATTTACTCTTTCAGCTGACGGACTTAAGCAGGATATTAAGTTTACAAACAACTCTGAAAAGGTGCTTCCGATATCCATCGGCTCACACACAGCTATGCAGGCTCCGTTCGTTGACGGTGCAAAGCTTGCCGACATCCGTCTTCAGGTACCTGCCATGATGAGATGTGAACTCAACGAAAGATGTCTTCCTACAGAAGATCTTCTCGATCTTTCCGACTGGGATAAGGAATACGTTGACGGAACAAAGGTACCGGTACTCCAGAACCTCGACAACGACATGTATGCGGCCGGCAGACTCGAGCTTGACGGAAAGCCGTTCAGCGGCATCATCGCCGAGGACCGTGCAAGCGGCATAAAGATCTGCTACGAAGTTTCCGAAGAATACCGCTTCTGGA
>JAGDDO010000585.1 GCA_017848205.1 Oscillospiraceae bacterium
CCCTTGCCACCTTGGCAAGTACCGATGCAGCCGCAATGCTGGCTGAAAGAGCATCACCCTTTATAACTGAACGCACATCCGTGTCAGGAATATCCGGACACTTGTTTCCGTCAGCTATTACAAGGGACGGTTTTACTCCGAGGCCTTCGACCGCCCTTCTCATTGCAAGCATGGCCGCATTGAGAATGTTGATCTCCTCGATTTCCTCAACGCTTGCCGTCGCAATGCACCAGGCTTCAGCCTTGTCCTTTATTTCATCAAACAGCTTCTCACGCTTCTTTTCCGTGAGCTTTTTGCTGTCGTTGATACCGTCTATTACCACGCCCGGCTTAAGTATGACTGCCGCTGCAAAAACATCGCCCGCAAGCGGTCCCCTTCCTGCTTCATCAGTACCGCAGAGAAGGCCGTCCGGCAGTTCATTCCTTATCGCTTCGTCGTAGTCATATAATTCAGAATTGTTTTTATTTTCAGCCATTCTGTTCATCCTCTGGTCTTTCAAGAGAAATACAGCCTATTTTTCCTGCCCTGAATTCATCAAGGAGCATTATAGCCGCACGTTCAGTATCCACTTCGCCGCCTGAGATGAGCATTCCGCGCTTCTTTCCGAGAAGTTCAAGAAGTTCGAGTCCCTTCATTTCCGGGGTGGTGTCCATCTTGTAACGTGCTTTCAGCATTTCAGGATAGTTTCCTGCAAGATATTCAAGAAGAAGCATGGCAAGTGTTTCTGTATCGAGAATATCATCTTTTATGGCACCTGTAAATGCAAGACGCTTCGCAACTTCCTGGTCATCGAATTTAGGCCAGAGCACGCCCGGCATATCGAGCATTTCTATTTTGTCGCCGAGTTTCACCCACTGCTTGCTGCGTGTAACGCCCGGTCTGTCCTCGACCTTCGCCTTTTTACTGCCTGACATGCGGTTAATAAACGACGATTTTCCTACGTTCGGAATGCCGACTATCATTACTCTTGTAGGCGTGCCGGACATGCCCTTTGCACGTCTTGTCTCCAGAAGCTCCTTAAGGACCTGGTTTTCCAGTGCAGCGGTAAAACTTTTCAGTCCCTTGCCTGTCTTGCAGTCCATGGAAACAGCAGCTATTCCCCTGCTTCTGAACCAGGATATCCACTTGTCAGTAACGCTGCTGTCGGCCATGTCACGCTTGTTGAGAACAAACAGTCTCGGCTTTCCTGCAGTCATTCTGCCCATTTCAGGGTTCTGGCTGCTTAATGGTATGCGGGCATCGATTATCTCGACTACGGCATCCACGAGAGAAAGGTTTTCTTTAATCGCCCTTCTCGTCTTTGCCATATGGCCCGGAAACCACTGTATTGATTTGATTTCAGTTTCTGACATATATTACTTCCGTTTCTTAAAGAAGCACTGACCAATTCATGAACCGGTACTGCATAAATGAAGCGCCGGTCTGTCCGGCAGTTCCGGACACTCTGACCTGATCAGTGACTGAAATTAATAATTGAAAATTTTAAATTCCTTGAATGGGGAATATCTGAGGACCACCTTGCCTATAACCTTTTCCTCAGGTACAAATCCGACTTTTGCTCCGCGGCTGTCTTCCGAGATACCGCGGTTGTCACCCATAACAAAAACGTATCCTTCCGGAACTGTGACCGGATACTGGTGTACGTCTCTCGGCGGAGTGAGTGTGTTTACGAAGTGGCTTGCAGTAAGTGTGTCGCCTTCCTCGTATACCTGCTCGTCAAGCTGTTCGCCGTCAACGTATACGATGCCGTCTCTTATGTCAACAGTCTGTCCGCCTGTGGCAACAACTCTTTTTACAATGAGTCCGAGATCGTTTGATGTATCAACAATTACAATATCATTGTCCTGCGGCGTATAGATCTTGCTGTAAACAAGTTTCTCTCCGTTCTGAAGTGTCGGTACCATTGACGTACCTTCAACTATCGCCTGATCAAAAAGGAATGCCTTGGCAAGATGAAAGATAAGCAGGAAAATGAATAGTGTTTCGGCAATGTCGCATACATCGTTTATAAATGATTTTAATGTATACGGCGGTTTTTCCTTACTTTTTTCGTCTTTCTTCTCTTCAGGAGCTGCGTCTGCAGTCTGAACGGCTGTATCTGTTTCAGCATTTTCAGTTTCTGCGGCAGTTTCTTCTGTTACTTCGCCTGTTTCCTTGATTTCTTCTGTTTCATTCATTGTTATCACCATCTTTTCTCTGTAACTTACTTAACCGTTCCGAATTTGTCGAGAGGCGAGATCCTGAAAATAACTCTGCCTACTATCTCATTTTCCGGAACGAATCCAAGTTCAATGTGCTTGCTGTCCTTTGAACGGTTTCTGTTGTCACCGAGGACGAAAACACATCCCTGCGGCACTGTGACCGGATAGGATTCAAAGGCACCCATGTCATACGTTGTAAGAGTATTTACAAAATGATCTGCCTTAAGTTCGGGTTCTTCCCCGTTTTCTCCTGTTATATAAAGCTGCTCGTCAAGCGGCTCACCGTCAACGGATACAATACCTTTTTCAAAGTCTATATCAACTGACTGACCCTCAAGAGCAACGACTCTTTTTACTATAAGCTTGTCAAGTTTGCTGCTGTTCACGATTATTATATCATTCTGTTCAGGTGTGTAGAACAGCGGTGAAATAACGACCCTGTCCTTTTCGGTAAGAGTCGGTTCCATCGAAGGACCTGAAACATCTGAAAGTCTGAAAAGATATGTAAACACAAGAAGAACAATAAAAACAGACAGCAGGATCGATTCGACAATTTCAGCTGCATCATTCAGAAAAGAGCTGCCGCCTTTTTTTTCAGCAGTTCCCTCTTCGTTAATATTCTCCGTATTTTCAGCAGTTTCCTCCGATATGTTCTCTGTTTTTGCAGCAGTTTTCTCTGTGATGTCCTCTGTTTTTGCAGTATTTTCATCTTTCATATTCATCATCTCCATATGATGAGTTTGCGCATTTAAAAGCTATTAATAGCAAAAAAGGGACTTGAACCGTCCCTTTTAACTATCAATAGATAAACTGAAGCGGCAGACTGATTATCTGATTGCTTCCTTAACCTTAGCAGCCTTACCAACTCTGTTACGGAGATAGTAGAGCTTAGCTCTGCGTACTTTACCCTTTCTTACGATCTCAACCTTGTCAACAACAGGTGCGTGGAGAGGGAAAACTCTTTCGATTCCGCAGCCGTGAGCTACACGTCTTACAGTGAATGTTTCACTGATACCGCCGTTCTTCTTAGCAATTACTGTGCCTTCGAAGATCTGGATACGGTACTTGTCGCCTTCTTTGATTCTTACGTGAACCTTAACAGTATCACCTACTGAGAATTCAGGAGCGTCTGCCTTAAGGCTGTCCTTGCTGATTAATTCGAGTGCGTTCATTTAAAATTCCTCCTAAAATTTCTGAACATTCTTACGCAGCAGGCTTGTCTTCTGCGCAGCGGACTATTCGTTTTAATGTCATAAAATGGCATTAACTCTCGTCGGCGGAGCCGACGGACTTTAAATGCTTTATAATCATACCATATTTACGCTCTCAAATCAAGTGTTTCGGAGAAAAAACTTTACACAAATAACACAGCCGGATGTATTCCGTTCTTGTTAAATGTGCGCCGGACTGCACACTATCTGTAGTAACGGAATGTCTCTGGCCAGCCATTACCTTTTCATTTGATACTGACACTGAAAATTTAATTGACTTAATCTTTATTTTTGATTATAATTATAAATATAGTAACTGATTTAAAATCAGGGTGTTAAAACAATGATATATTCATACTTTTAATTTTTTGGGGACAACAAATGAAAAGTTCAAAAAAAATTATTGGTATTGCTTTGGCAGTGCTGATTGCAGTACCTGTATTAACTCATAATCCAGTCTATTACCGCCTGTATCCAGGAAGCAGGATAAAAGCCAATGTTCAGATTTCAGTAGATGGTGAAGCCTTTCCTGTTGATGAAAGTAATTTTGTATTCAAGGATAACAGGAATAATGAAGAGGCTGACACTCCTGATCATCAGGGTAAAGTGCGCGTAAACAGCAATAACAATGCCGATGTCAAAATCCGTGCCAATCAAAAAGAATCTTATTACTTTAACATAATTAACACTCCTCTGAATAACCCTATCACAGTCCGCTATGCAAAAGCCAACTGGTGGGATATATACAGAACTGATATCAAAATCGACATAGATACAGCTTCAGAAACTGCAACTATAAGTACCAAAAACACAGAAGTAGCCCAAAACGAAATCTTCCGATCCACTAAAAAGGACGGCGAAACAGTCAGCTACGCTGATCATGAATGCAGTATAGGCTTCGGCCCGTAAAAAATGTGCACCGCAGAGCGGTGCACTATCATAGCACTGCCGTCTCTTTGAGACGGCAGTACCTTTTTCGCCGAAAAAAGCCATATACACCAGTGAAACATTTCACTTCCTGTGTATATGGCTTTTTTCCTTACATTCCTAATAAATCTGC
>JAGDDO010000586.1 GCA_017848205.1 Oscillospiraceae bacterium
AGTGATATTTTCGCTGAGATATATCTTAGTCTTAAGAAGGATAGCAGTTTTGAAGGCGAACTAAAAGGTTTGACCGGAACGATAGCAAAACGTCGTGCGATAAATTATTTTTACAGTATTACCGGCAGAAGCAGACATATATCCGATGATGAGGATGCACTTGAACTAATGATGTCTGAAGAGAATATCGAAGCGGATTCAGATGACAGGGAAATGCGTAATATACTCATGAATCGTATAGACGAACTCGGTGAACCGGATTCAGTCATAATCATTCAGAAGTTTTATTACGACCGCTCATCTGCCGAAATAGCGGCTATGCTTTCAATGAAGGCATCGGCAGTCAGAATGCGTGCCGCCAGAGCACTTGGAAAATTAAAGAAAATTCTTGCTGCGGACGGCATTACGTTGTAAGGGAGGTTATTCTGTGAAAAAGAAAAATGGTTTTGAAATGCTTGAAAATGCTGAAGACAATATAGTAGAACATCTTTCCTCAGTACCGGTCCTCGGAAAAGATGAAAAAGAGAGGATGCTCAGAATGAGTATAAAAAAATATAAAGGAAAAGATACGGAAGGAGCAGATGAGATAACCGGAAATGATGGTGTTTCTGAAAAAGATGACCGTGAACAAGAAGTTAAGACTGTAGAGTTCCGCAGAAAACCGGACTGGATATTTATCCTTTCAGCAGCAGCCTGCTTTGCAGTAGTAACAGGTATATTTGGTTTAAGATTTTTCAAAGATAAAGGTGACATGGATGATATCTACGCTGGAAATACAGTGACAACGATCGCTGAAACATCTGAACCTGGTATGAGTGCAGAGATAACTGACACTGAAACTTCAGCAGTTGCCGTGACAAGTGTAATTACGGAAAGTACATATGTAAGTTACAGTACAGTTTCAGAAAGTGATGCAGCTCTGAAAGAGACCGTAACTGAAGAACAGGTGACGCCAGCTGAAACGACAGTCACTTTACCGGAGGAAACTACCGTCACTGATGAAGTCGTAACCACGAAACCGGATCCGTGGAAAGAGGATCCTGAAGCATACGCTGAAGAGCTTTATAAAGATGAAATTGTAAGAGTGATGTCAGAGTATGGTAATAATATATCCGAATTAAAATACTCCTTATATAATCTTTATGCACCATCCGGTACAGATGAGCCGGACGTTAAGGAACTGATTTTTTATTACGGAACCTGCTCAGCTGATACGACCGGTTATATATACACAGTACGTAACGGTGAACTTATACAGTTTGATAAAACTGCCGGAGGCGGTCATACAATTTTTTACGAAGATCTTAATGACGGCTGTCTGGTAGCAGAAGAATCCTGGATGGCAGTGACTATTCTGACATGGTACAGATTCGAAGGTGATGAACTCGTTACTGTAAAAGAGGAAGAATTCGAAACCATGTACATGTCTGCAGATGAACAAAAGGAAAAACTTGAAAGTTATAATTTAAGAGAAATTGTATTTGCCGGTTATTATATGGGCGATAATACGTCACATGAATGGCTGAGAGATGATATTGATTTTAATGCATAAGCGAAAAAATGAGCGGCATTCCTTAAGTCGGGAATGCCGCTTTTTAGCGCTTAAAATATGTCCTGATTATAAAAGTTTACTCTTTAAAGAAATAAGGTCAGATATATTTATCTTTCCGTTTCCATCTGCGTCAGCTGCTTTTCTGTCCTTAATATCTGTTTCATCGCCTGCGAGAAGATATTTCTGCAGGGCAAGAAGGTCGCGTACATCAAAAGCGCCGTCGTTGTTTATGTCACCGTCGGTGCTTTTCTTTTCGCCGAAGGTCGCTTCAATGGTCATCGCTTGTTTAAGCGTAACGGTAACAGTTGTATCAGTTCCGGTAATATCGCCGCCCCAGCCTGTGAATGAGTGTCCTTCATCCGGAATCGCTGTCAGTGTTACCGGAGCTTCCGGATAGTAGCTGCCTGTCCAGCCGGATGCTGAATCCGGAGTGATCGAATTGATGCGTATCTTACCGCCGTTTCCGGATTTAATTGTGATGTTCTGCGGCTTTTCCTTAATTCCGAGATACTGCTCCATATCTTCGAGCGTGTAGCGGGCACGTTCACGGAAGAAATTCTTTATCTGCGGCAGAGTCTTTCCTGTGAACTGTTCGCGGTTGTAGGAAAGGTTGCTGTCTTTTGATCCGCCGAAGTAACCCCACCAGCGTACTGTGGAATTTGCAATAGGTTCAGTGTATTCCTGTCCATACTTATCGGCCATTGCATTTGCTTTTTCCGGTGTAAGAACTTCGTTTGCCAGATCACAGTAAACATTTATGAATTTCTTCTGGAAATCCTTGTTTTTCATCAGGGCAACGAACAGATTAGTCGGAGCTTCATCCTTTGCGTTGTCCATGTTTTCCATGTGCCTGAAGCTGTCGTATGCATATCCTTCGACACCGCCGAAATTTTCGTATGTCGCACCCATGCTGTAGTCAAAGTCGAATGACATGAAGCGCCATTTTCCGTCACTGTACGGATTG
>JAGDDO010000587.1 GCA_017848205.1 Oscillospiraceae bacterium
TGACAACAGCAAAACAAAATAGTTTTTTCTAAAGATCATCATAATGCAACCGTCTGAATGAAAATGAGGCGCCTTCGGCGCAATTACAAAACGAGCTGACCAGCTCGTTTTTTCTATAGCAGTCTTCGGCCCGCAGGAGTGAAGACTACCATTATACAGAGCAACGGGAGCACCGGATTTTTTACCGGTACTCCCGCTTGCTTTAGTTATTCAGAGTAATCCTTAAGGATGAAAATTGCTGAATATCAGAATGATGTTATCTTCTTTGAAAGATACTGCTGAAGTCTTGCAAGATCCGCGATAGTTACATCACTGTCGCTGTCAACATCGGCGGATTTCTGCTGATTTTCTGTAAGTTTCCTGTCACCTAAAAGGTAAAGTGAAAGTTCTGTAAGATCGGTAACATCGATTTTTCCGCTTCCGTCTATATCTCCTGTATCAGCTTTGACAGGCTTATCCTTAACATCATTATAAATGAAATAAACGAAATCCCGAACTCCGCCATCAACCGAAAGTTCTCTCTTTTCAGGGTAAAGTTCTTCCGTATAAACCGCCATTCCGCTTTCATCACATCTGCTGAAAAATATCTTTGTTCCGGTGACATCGGCGTACATTGAGATTTTTTTATTTCCTTTATCGTCAAGCCAGTATTCCACCCTTGTAATTCCGCTGCCGCCGGAGTAATCAGACGCACCGTGGATATTATTTATCCTTCTGAGTATATCCTCATATTTTTTAAACTCGGATGAATCAATGATATTAATTACTTCATCATATGTAATACGAGGTGTATCAGAAGCTATCTCGCCTCTTATGATCATTTCCTGCCGTCCAAAACTGCCTATAGTAATACTGCCTTTGTTTTTCAGATTTTCAAGTGCTGATACCTGTTCTGCCGTCAGTGTCTTTGGCGGTGCGACGTTCACTGTTACAGAAACATATCTTACATTATCTGCAGGATCATCCGGATCTCTAAGTTTAGCTTTTGCGGTAATTACAGCTTTTCCTGCTGAAACAGCTGTTATGGTTCCGTCTTTTGAAACCTGAGCGATATCACCGTGGTCTGAAGTGATTACAAGGCTTTCATTATAGAAAAATCTATTGTCAAGACTTACATTTAATTTGTATGTCTGTCCTTCTTCAAGTGCTATTTCTGTCTCGTTCACGGAAAGCTCATATGCTTTTTTATACGGATATTCACTGATTTTTTGCAGATTATTTTCGTCTCTTATAACCTCAGCCAGATATGTATCATAACCTTCATCCGGAACATAAACTATCGCATTTTCACAATCGTATAAAAGACCCAGGTAATAATCCTTTTTCGGATCGATAGTAGCCGAAACGCCATTACCTTTATAGTCAGCGTGCAATAATATAATTTCTCTTAAATTCGTACAGCCTTCAAACGGTCTTTCAATTCGTTCCAGACTTGCAGGAAGAGTTATCTTTTCAAGTTCCGTGCATTCATAAAAAGCATACTTTTCAATATCAGTCACACCTTCTGAAAAAATGAACTCTTTTGCTTTCATCTCAGCAAAAGCA
>JAGDDO010000588.1 GCA_017848205.1 Oscillospiraceae bacterium
CAGGGCAAGACAATGCAGGCTGGTCAGCTTTACAACGAATGCAAATAATCACTTATTCGTTTTAAATAAACCAGATTCTAAAACAGCAATTAAGCTCTCCGGAAGAAATTCCGGAGAGCTTTTTGCATCACTGATCACTTAGGGAAACACTGATTAAACCGGAAATCCGGCTTCGCCGGATTTCCGAAGGTGGGATTTGCGGGGCTTCGCCCCGGAGCCCCATGCTGATTTATGAATAAATCAGCGTTTCCTTAGAAAAATAAGCAGCGTTTTTTATGACGCTGCTTATTTTTTATATTATTTCCATGTACCCATTCCTATGAGTTCTCTTAAAGTATTGCAGAACTCTATTGCCGGAGCAGAAAGATACTTGTTTTTCTTGTAAATAAGTTTAATGTGTGTTTCAGCTTCCTGATTGCTTATGGAGTAGTAAGCCGGGTGAACCGGAACATTGGCAAACTTGATGAAGGTATCAGGTACAAAGGCAACCCCGAGTCCTTCGCAGACAAATGAGAAGATAGTGTCAAGATTATTTGACTCAAGTATGATGTCAGGCGAAAAACCTGCTGCCCTGCATATCTTCTTTAAATAGTTCTGACTTGAATCGCTGTTGCTTCTGAAAATGAATTTTTCCTTTTTGAAAAGATCCATCTTTAAGGTTTCTGCCATAAAGAGCTTTTCTGAATTGTTTTTTATGTCGTCTGCCGTGAGCATCAGATCAGCGCATCTTTTATTCACTGCCCTGCTTAAAGGGACTGCAAGATACAGTTTTTCCATACACAGAACTTCAATGTTGAAAAGTTCCTCATCTGCAGCGGAAGTTCCTATCATCAGGTCTATATCACCGCGGAGAACGCTGTCTTCAAGGTTACGGTAGGTATCTTCCTGAATGGATATTCTTATATCAGGATATTTCCGGTGAAATGAAGCAACTGTTTTAAGCAGCATATTGGCGGCATAGAACGGCGATGTACCAATACGAAGATTACCGTTTTTAAGTCCGGCAAGCTCGTTTATCTTAAGCGCCATCTCATCTTCAAGTTCCTTCATACGGTTGGCAGTCTCAATAAAGATCTTGCCGGCATCGGTAACTGTTATCGGAGACGAACTTCTGTCAAACAGAGTGACCCCCATACTTGTTTCCAGATTAATTATGAATTTACTCAAAGACGGCTGTGTAACAAACAATTTTTTTGCAGCCTTAGAAAAGCTTCGTTCTTCCGCAACTGCAAGAACATATTCTATCTGCTGTGGTGTCATATTATTTTCTCCGTTTACTCATACAATCATACATACAGTTCAAATGAGAACTGCAGATCACAAGAGGATATACTCCCCTTAATCCCAACTAAATGCGAAGACAAAACTCCCCGCTTAATATCATTATAACCCTAAAAAACTTTAAAGTCAAACTTTTAAGAACAAATTAGCTGAAAATAGCTTGATACAAATTTTTTATTAAAAATTTTCTTGACTTTTGAGTGGAATAGTGGTATAATTATAAGGCACTTGAAAAAGGGCACAGATATCGCGGGATGGAGCAGCTCGGTAGCTCGTCGGGCTCATAACCCGAAGGTCGTTGGTTCAAATCCAGCTCCCGCAACCAAATTCAAACCGTCTGAATCATGTATTCAGACGGTTTTCGTTTGTAATCAAACAGACTCGTCAAACAGGTTGTTTTTATATGTTAAACAACACCGATATGTCAGGAGGTTTATACTTGCAGTCATTTTTAAAAAACAAAAAAGATCTTCTATACTTCTCCACCGCTGCGGTTCTTGCAGCAGTACACATTGTCATTCTTCTTCTGATCAGAATACGCATGCCGTATTTTCTTGATTCAGATATGTCAAGTGAACTGCTGCTAAGCAGAATTCTTTCAGAGGAACACTCTTTAATGAGTAAAAACTGGTTCTATTCGACTGAACTGCGGGTGTTTAATACTCAGCTTGTATATACTTTCTTCTTTAATTTTACAAATAGCTGGCATCGTGTCAGACTTCTTTCGGACGCTGTGCTTCACTGCTCGCTTTCTGGAAGTGTTATCTTCTTCTGCAGAAAAGCCGGAATAAGACGGTATTCATTCTGCAATGCGATATGCGCTGTCTCCTCTTTGTCAGTCACATATTTTCTGATAATCGCAATGGGGTGCTACTACATTCCTCATATTGCAATATCTTTTCTGACATTGGCATTAGCTTTCATGAGCAGCGAATCCGGTAAAAAGAAAAAAATATCCGCGCTTACCGTACTTTCACTCCTCTCATTCGCTGCCGGAGCCGGAGGAGTACGTCAGCTGGTAATTACATATCTTCCGCTGACTGCCGCAGTTATGATCCTCTGCTTCAATACTGTCTACAGAGAAGGTCTGTCTTCTGCACGTAAGTCAGCATATTCCGCTCTTATTCCTGCTGCGCTTACTTCACTTTTATCCGGCGGTGCAGGATGTATTATAAACAGCCGTGTTCTTTCCGGTATATATCATTTCAAGGAATGGGACACGATCCGCTTTAAGCAGGCCGATCCTGACAGAATATCACAGGTAATATTTGATTTCTTTACTTCTCTGGGTTTTACGACCGGTGACCTTACGGTAAAGAATCTTGTTTCAAACTGCTGTTTCGGAATTCTGCTTCTTCTTACTGTATGGGCTGTTTCTGTCGGACTGAGACAGACATCCGGCTCCTGTTTCAGACTTCTTACTGTATTTTTTATATGCAATACAGCAGTATTTATACTTCTGTATACACTTACGGATATGCCTTATACCGCCAGATACAATTTCCCTGTGATCATATTCTCCTTCCCGCTTATCACTATGGCCATACATGAAGCAGATCTGAAAATGATGCCGGCTGTATCAAGACAGATACTGTCATTCATCCTTATGGGTTCCGTGCTGATCAAATCCGGTATTGTTCACAGTGATCTGAGAAACTTCGTCAAGACTCCTCCGGTTCATGAAGTGGCGGAATTTATAAACAATTCCGATTACAGATACGGATACGCGACCTTCTGGAACGGAAATGTGCTTACTGAACTTACAAACGGAAAGGCCGAAATGTACTTATGGCGCTCATCCGGAAATGACGGCAGTGAATTTTCAAGCACAAAAAATCCTGACGACTTATATGAATGGCTGCAGAAAACCGAACATGTCACTTCCCCGCCGGATGGAAAGGTGTTCGTTCTTTACAGAAAAAATGAAATCGAACACTGCGGATGGAAAGAACACATTCTTCCGGAAGACCTGATATTTGAAACAGAGGAATATGAAGTGTACGGCTTTGAAAGCCATGATGAAATGATGTCCGTATACAGGACCGAATAAAAAATAACCGTATAACATCGCGAAATGATGTTATACGGTTTTTCTGTTTTTGAATTATACTTCTTCGAGTTTATACTGAAGACTGTATTCCTCAAAGTTCTTGTTGTAGTCATTGAGGTTTTCAGTCTTGAACTTTTCGAGATATTCGTGAGTGTCATAAACGTCGTGGCTAAGCTCGATAGTAGCAACCGCTATGTTCGAGCAGTGCGCACCGATACGTTCGAAGTTTGTGAGAAGATCGTTGAATGTAAATCCGTGGTCGAGTGTACATTCGCCTGACTGGAGACGCTTGACGTGTCTGATCTTGAGTTCGTCACAGAGATCACCGATAAGTTCATCGAGAGGCTCTACCTTGTGTGCCTTGTCAAGGTCATTGTTCACATAGGCTTCGATAGTTGTAACAACTATCGCAGACACTGCGGAAATTACTACGTTGAGTTCAGCCTGCGCCTTTTCAGAGAAGTTGAGCTTCTTGTCGTAGATCTCTTTAGCACAGTTTGAGATGTTTACTGCGTGGTCGCCTATTCGCTCGAAGTCACCGATGGTGTGAAGCATTTTCATAACTTCACGGCTCTGTTCCTGTGTAAGGTCAGCGCTTGTGATCTTGACGATGTAGGTACCGAGCTTGTCCTCGTACTTGTCGATGACATCTTCCTTGTCCTGTATCTTCTTGTACTTGTCATCGGAATAGTCATAAAGCAGATAGAACGCACGGGACATATTCTTTCGTGCTTTTCTTGCCATTGAGCTTACTGCATCCTTGCTCTGTGCAATTGCGATGGCCGGATGAGCTATGAACTTGTCCTCAAGACGATCGATCTCAGCGTTGTCCTCCATATCCTCCGGGTTGTCCTTGAAGATAAGTGTAACTATCTTTTCAAGAACACCAATGAACGGGAACAGGATAACAACTGTGGCAAATCTGAAAAGTGTGTTTACTGATGCGATGTACATCTTGTTCATTGTTGTATCCATTACGCTGAAATGAATAAAACTGTTTGCCAGATAGAACACTGAACCGATTATCACAACACCGAGCACATCGATGAGAAGATATACAAACGCTGTTCTTTTACCTGCAACGCTTGTTCCGAGAGCTGAAAGAAGTACCGGAACTGCTGCACCGATAGCGATACCCATTATTATAGGGAATGCTATCTCGAATGAGATGGCTCCTGTAGACGCAAGCGCCTGAAGAATACCGATGGTTGCTGATGCACTCTGAAGAACGCATGTGACCAGCATACCGAACAGAATACCTACAAGAGGATTTCTGAATGAAGTAAGAAGCTTTATAAATGCCGGTTCTTCCTTTAATACTGAAACTGATGTACTCATGGCGTCCATTCCTGTCATAAGAATGGCAAATCCCATGAGAATGTTACCTACCGACTGCTTTGTCTTCTGTTTGCAGAACATTTTAAGATAAATACCAACAATCGCTACCAGTCCTGTCAGTGTATCTGTGGAAAGGAGTGAAAGCAGACTTGATGATGAACCGCCTACATCAGAAAGACAGATGATCCATCCTGTTACAGATGTTCCTATGATCGCTCCCATTACGATACCGATGGCCTGTTTTACCTTCATCATACCGGAATTAACAAATCCGACTGTCATGATGGACGTCGCTGATGAGGACTGAATGACTGCCGTAATACCGGTACCTAAGAGCACACCCCTTAACGGAGTTCCTGACAGCTTGTAGAGGATCATCTC